>NZ_MIBT01000049.1:39564-50835 GCF_001829605.1 Sulfuricurvum sp. RIFCSPLOWO2_12_FULL_43_24
CAAGAAGATTAAAATCAAGCGCGTGAACAGATACTTTAAAATTTGCGGCAGCTTGTAATAATTCTTTAGCAACATTGGAAGTACGAACAACAATAGGCCTAATCTGCGTTGTTATCGCTTCTTTCTCATCCTCTTTGCTCAACAGCCCCATTAGGTATCCTTTATAATTGCCCCTATTTTAATCACATATCGGTTAAAACTGCGTAAAATTTATTTTAAGGCTAAACATAGCGTATGTTTAACGCAGCCAGCCAGAACGCTACAGAGATGAAACAGGTTCATACGCAATGCTTAATTCTAGCCATTATAGAAGAGATAAAAATATATCGAGAGTATCTAATTTGACGATTTCCGTTCGCCCTGAGCCTGTCGAAGGGTCTTATAATCAAGTTCATGGTTCGACAAAGCTCACCACGAACGGGGAAGTGCTATTTAACCCTATCCCCTTTTTCTCTTTTTTTCCTTAAAAATTCTATCATTCACATTCACGAGCATTTTTAATACGTAAAATACGTTCTTTTTTCTCATCAAGCTGACGATATTCGGTGGTTATCTCATCATTATTTTGCATTGCGAGCATTACTGGCGGCAATAATAAAATTCCAATGCTCCCTTTAGATTGATTAGATGCTTGTATATTACTCAATTGATTTTCCACGTTCAAAATTGATTTTTGTGTTAATTCCAATTGTGTCTCTAACGTAGCGCATGTCATACAATATTCAGCACTTTCTTTATCACTAGCCAAAAGTCTTTCTTTGACAGGAAGGTAACTTAAATCAGGAGGTAAATCTCTAGCACGATTTGCACATCCTGTTAGTAAAGTGGTAACAACTAACGCATTAATGACTAAATTGAACAGCACGACCTTTGCCATCTAAACTTCCCCAACTCATCATTGAAATTCCTACTGTCCCGTAGCGTATTTGTGTTACTGCATCGGCACCAAGTTTTGCTGCTTCTTCTTTCAGTTTGACATTAACCAGTTCTTTTGTTGGATCAGGATGAAAAATAGTAGTTTTATTAACTGTAACAGAAATGTCGCCTAAAACTATATATTTTTTATCGGTGATATCCCCTTCTGTAAGCATGATATCTTTTGCTTCTGTCACGACTAATTTTTGAACTGTTGGACGGACATTAGCAATTTCACTTGTATTCCATGTTGCACATCCTGTTAGAATAACTGAAAATGTGATCATAATACTAGACTGTAATAAAGATTTTTTGAGATAATTCATTTCCACTCCCTAATAATATTTAACTGATTTTATATTTTTTAAATAGATAGTTAGCTTAAATTTTAAAAAAATATCTAGTAAATTTACTTATTTTGGATCTAAATCATAACTAAAGTGCTGGATTCCCGATCATGTCGGAAATGACGAAGCAGAGCACTCCGATGACTTTTAATCACATATCGGTTAAAATTGCGTAAAATTTATTTCAGGGCTTGATATAAACTATGTTTAAATCGATATTCTCCAATTCGTTTGGTATCCTCATCTCCCGTGTCACGGGCTTGGGTCGCGATATTTTAATGACGTCCGTGTTAGGTGCGAACGTATGGAGTGATATCTTTTTAATGGCGTTTAAATTCCCCAACCTTTTCCGCCGCATCTTCGCAGAGGGCTCTTTTACCCAAAGTTTTATGCCCTCCTACATCGCCTCGAACCAAAAAAGCGTCTTTGCCGTCGCCATCTTTATCCGATTTATGGTGTTTATCGTCGCCCTCTCCTTTCTCGTCACCCTCTTTCCCGGATTTTTTACCAAAATGCTGGCGTGGGACTGGGGACACGACCTTATCTCCAAAACTGCACCCTTAACGGCTATCAACTTTTGGTACTTGGATTTAATCTTTATCGTCACGTTTTTAGGGACACTGCTACAACATAAAGAGCATTTTTTCACCACCGCATTTTCAACCGTTTGGCTCAATATTGCGATGATCGTCGCTCTGATCCTCTTTACCAACTCCGATCCGCAGACGATCGTCTATGCCCTCAGTTTTTCGATTCTTATCGGGGGATTGCTTCAAGTGGCTACCCATCTTTACGCTATCCGTCAGCAGGGGCTGATGAAAATCCTCGTCGGTGGATGGAAATACCGCCACACCAAAGATGTCAAAGTCGAAGAATCCAAATTTAAATCCCTCTTTATCCCCTCCGTTATCGGGAACTCTACCGCTCAAATCGCCTCGTTTATCGATACCTCTCTCGCCTCGTTTTTAGTAGCGGGGTCGGTGTCGTATCTCTTTTACGCCAACCGTATTTTTCAACTCCCATTTGCGATTATCGCACTGGCGATTACCACTGCCCTTTTCCCCACCATCGCTAAAGCGATCAATAACGGCAATGATGCCCTTGCCTATAAAAATCTCTTTAAATCATTTTGGCTTCTTAGCGCACTGTTGGGGGTATCCGTACTTGGAGGAATACTCTTATCCGAACCGATCATTTGGTTGTTGTTTGAGAGAGGGGCCTTTACCGCTCAAGACACCCGCAATACCGCCGATGTATTGATGATGTACATGGTGGGGCTGATCCCTTTCGGACTGGCAAAGCTCTTCTCAATGTACCTCTATGCACAGCACAAACATCTCAAAGCGGCTAAAATCGCTATCATTTCACTCGTTATCAATCTCATTTTCTCCGTAATCCTGATGCAATCGATGGGGGCGGCAGGTTTGGCACTTGCGGGGAGTATCGGCGGAGCGGTACAGTTTATCCTCACCATCAAAGAGGTGGGTTGGAAGATCTTTTTTGATCTTCTCAAAACCCGTTTTAGCCTCTATTTTATCCTGGGAACGCTCGGATTTGGGGTGGCATTCTATACTCTAAACCAATTTTTGATACAATGGATACGATAATTAAATAGACTTCTTGCATAACCTCTTAATTTGAAAATATAACACCGTTCGCCCTGAGCCTGTCGAAGGGTTTACAGTTCATGGTTCGACAAGCTCACCACGAACGGAAAGCTGGGTTATGCAAGAAATCTAATAGGAAACTCATGACTATTTTTGACAGCGTACAAAAAACCAAACTACCATTTGAACCTCTGATCGAAGGGAAAGTCTCCCTCTACGTCTGCGGTCCCACCGTCTATGACGATGCCCATTTGGGACATGCCAAAAGTGCGTTGGTGTTCGATCTCCTTCTCCGTGTTTTGGAAGCCGAGGGGTATGACGTCCTCTTTGCCCGCAACATCACCGATATCGACGATAAAATCATCAACAAAGCGCGGGAATTAGGGATCAGCACCACCGAGATTGCTGAACGCTATACGGCTGCATACCGCCGTGATATGAGTGCCATCGGAGTACGACCTCCGACACTGGAACCCAAAGCGACCGAATCGATCGACGCTATGGTTGAAATGATCCAAAAACTTTTGGAAAAAAAGCACGCCTATTCGATCAGCAACGGCGATATCTATTTTGACACCGCAAGCGATAAAGGGTACCTTAGCCTCTCTAATCGCCAAAGCAATGAAAATGTCAGCCGTGTCGAAAAAGTATCTGAGAAACGCAATGAAGCCGATTTTGCTCTCTGGAAAGCGGTTCATGATGAGAGTGTTGCGTTTGATTCCCCATTCGGACGAGGACGTCCGGGATGGCATTTGGAGTGTTCGGCGATGATCGAGCGCTACGTCCGCCAAGGCGAGGGTAAATATGCAATCGATATCCACGGCGGTGGAGCCGACCTCCTCTTTCCCCACCACGAAAATGAAGCGGCACAGACCCGATGTGCGACAAATCATGAACTCGCACGTTACTGGATGCACAACGGCTTTGTCACCATCGACGGCGAAAAAATGTCGAAGAGTTTGGGGAACAGTTTTTTCCTCAAAGACGCCCTCAAAAGCTACGACGGAGAAGTACTCCGCTTTTATCTCCTCAGTACCCATTATCGGGGAGATTTCAACTTTAACGAAGAAGATTTGATCGCCTCTAAAAAACGACTCGATAAACTCTATCGCCTCAAAAAACGGCTTTTCGGACTCACCGCCGAGAATATCGACACCGAATTTAAAACCTCCCTCCTCAAAGTGCTGGGAGACGATCTCAATGTTTCACAAGGCTATGCCCTCATCGATGAGCTCATCACCTCTGCCAATGAAACACTCGATGCAAATCCAAAAGATAAAGCGTTTCGTCAAAATCTCCTCTCATCTTTATCAACCATAGAAACGGTGTTAGGATTCGGGGGGCAAAATCCGTTCAAATATTTCCAATTCGGATTGGATGATGCTAGCAAAGCGAAAATTGATGATTTGGTAGAAAAACGCTCCGAAGCCAAAAAAGCCAAAGATTTCGCCACCTCCGACGCTGTCCGTGATGAACTCAGTGCAATGGGAATCTCAATCATGGATACCGCGAACGGAACTTTTTGGGAGATACGGGATTGAAATTAAGCGAAATCTATAAACGATACTGGCCCTATATAAAAGGGTATAAATTTCAATACGCGATGGTTCTTATCGGAATACTTCTCACCGTTACCGCCACGGCAGGAACGGCGCATATTATGCAGCCGTTGATGGATAATATGTTCATCAAAAAAGAAGAAAATATGCTCTATATTATTCCTACCCTGCTGGTAGGGATTTACATTATCAAATCCATCGGACGCTATCTTCAATCGGTTTACAATACCTATATCGGAATGCATATTGTCTCTCGTTTACGCGAGAATCTTCTGGAGAAAATTGTCCATATGGATATGCAATATCTCTATACCAATCGCAGCGGAGAACTTATCTCTCGGATCACCAACGATATTGCACGTATTCAGTATTTCGTCTCGACGATGATGCCCGAACTCATTCGCGAAAGCCTCACCGTTGTTGCACTGATCGGTTATGTCATTTACCTCAATGCAACACTCGCTTTTTGGGCATTGTTTGTGATGCCCGTAATTATATTTCCTCTCCTGAAAATCACCCGCCGACTTAAACGCCTCTCTCATCGCTCTCAGGAGAAAAATGCTGATTTGATGACTCGATTAACCGAAGTATTTAACAACAGTGAAATTATCAAAGCCAATGCGACCGAAAACTATGAAGTGGCACGATTCAAAAATGAAAATGAGCATTTTTTCAAACTCAATATGAAAACCACCTATACCAGTGAATTGGTCTCTCCATTGATGGAAATCATCGCTGCAATCGGTCTGGCTGCCGTAATCTTCATTGGAGGACAACAAGTTTACTCCGGTGCCATGAGTGTCGGAGAATTTACCGCATTTTTAACGGCTATCGGATTGGTCTTTCAACCTCTTCGCCGTGTCAGTGCAATTTACAGCCGCATCCAAGATGCCCAAGCGGCCAGTGAACGGGTATTTCATGTTTTTGATATCGAAAATGAGATCAAGGATGGTTCCATCACACTGGATGAGCCGATTAATTATCTTCAATTTAACAATGTTAGCCTTAACTTCGGGGAAAAAATAGCCCTTTCGCATATCGACCTTACGATAGATCGAGGTCAAACAGTCGCCCTTGTCGGACAAAGCGGCGGAGGGAAAAGCTCTCTCATCAATCTTTTATTGCGTTTTTATGATCCCACCGAGGGGGCTATTTCACTCAATCATCAGAATCTAAAATCGTACACCCAAAATTCTCTGCGTAACCAAATTGCCGCCGTATCACAACGAGTTTATATCCTCCAAGATACTTTAGCGGCTAATGTCGCTTACGGCAGTGAAATTGATGAAGCAAGAGTAAAAGACGCCCTCCGAAAAGCCGATGCTCTCGAGTTTACTTCCGCACTGAGCGAGGGGATCTACACCGTAATGCAAGAGTTCGGTGCCAACCTCTCCGGCGGTCAACGTCAACGTATCGCCATCGCCCGTGCGATCTACAAACACGCATCTCTCCTCATTTTGGATGAAGCGACCAGTGCTCTGGACAACGAAAGTGAAAAACGTATCCAAGGGGCGCTAAACGCTTATGCGCAGGATAAGATAACCCTGATCATCGCCCATCGACTCAGCACGATTGAGCATGCCGATGTTATTTTGTATTTCGAAGAGGGGCAAATTATCGCTCGCGGAACTCACAATGAGCTTCTCGAAACCTCCGAAAGCTACCGTCGTCTTGCGGGAATACTGGGAGAATAATCCCCTATTAATCCTTTTTTGAGTATAATCGCGGCAACTTTAATCACGATGAGGCGGATGGTATGTTTGATTACGAATCTTTAAAACCCTGGCTTTTTAAACTTCAACCCGAAAGCGCTCATACCCTTGCGGCCGGACTCTTATCATCTGCAAGCTATTGTCCCCCTCTCTTTAACGGCTGGATGGCAAAACACTTTGTAAGTCACCCTTCTCTCACCCAAGAGCTTTTCGGACGCACTTTCCTAAACCCTGTGGGTCTTGCTGCAGGATTTGACAAAAATGCGACGATGTTTCACGGTGTCATGTCGATGGGATTCGGTTTCACTGAGATCGGAACCCTTACCCCAAAACCGCAAGAGGGGAATCCACGCCCCCGTTTGTGGAGACATATTGAAGAAGAAAGCCTCCAAAATGCAATGGGATTTAACAATGACGGACTCTTCCGTATTTCTCATCGACTCAAAAACATCTATCCCTTCAGCACCCCTATCGGTGTCAACATCGGTAAAAACAAAATCACCCCCGATGATAAAGCGATCAAAGACTATACCACCCTCATCAAAGCGCTCCACGAGTATGCGGACTATATGGTTATCAATATCTCTTCTCCGAATACTCCGGGGTTACGTGATCTTCAAAACGAAGCATTTATCGCTCAGCTTTTCAGTGAAGCCAAAGCGCTTACCGATAAACCGATATTGCTCAAAATTGCCCCCGATATGAGCGAAGATCAGGCGGTTGCCCTTTGTGTCCACGCGGTGGAAAGCGGAGCCGATGGGATCATCGCGACCAATACGACCATCGATTATTCCCTCGTCTCCGAACCCGAAGATATAGGGGGCCTCAGCGGTGAAGTATTACGTGAACGCAGCTTCTATATTTTTGACGCAATTGCACGTGAGCTTTACGGTAAAACAACGCTGATCAGCGTTGGGGGCATTAGTACTCCGGAAGAGGCTTATCGCCGTATTCGAGCAGGTGCCTCACTCGTCCAAATCTATACCTCATTGATTTTCAAAGGGCCTGAAGTAATTGAAGAGATCAACAGCGGGTTGATCGATCTTTTAGCATCGGATGGTTTTACCTCGATCACTGAAGCAATCGGCGCAGATCGGCAATGAAAATCTTCATTGCAACAATTTTGTCTCTAGGAACCCTCATGGCCTCTTCACTTCCTCAGTATGAAACCAAAACCCTCTCCAATGGATTGCAAGTCGTTGCCATCCCGATGGATAACGGTTCACAGGTTATCTCAACCGATATTTTTTATCAGGTGGGAAGCCGCAATGAAGTAATGGGTAAAAGCGGCATTGCCCATATGCTTGAACACATGAATTTCAAATCGACCAAAAACCTCAAAGCGGGTGAGTTTGACGAAGAGGTCAAAAGTGTCGGAGGGATGAACAACGCATCAACCGGATTTGATTTCACTCATTATTACATCAAATCAAGCAGTGAGAATCTTCCTAAATCTCTTTCTCTGTTTTCAGAATTGATGCAAAATCTTAATCTTAAAGATGAAGAATTCCAGCCAGAGCGCAACGTTGTTGCGGAAGAGCGCCGTTGGAGAACCGATAACAATCCAATGGGTTATCTCTATTTCCGTCTCTTTAACAGTGCCTATGTTTATCACCCCTACCATTGGACGCCGATCGGTTTTATGAATGATATTCAAACCTGGACGTTAGAGGATATTCGCTCTTTTCACAAAACCTACTATCAACCGCGCAATGCCATTTTGATCGTAACAGGCGATATTAAACCCGCTCGTGTTTTTGAAGAGGTACAAAAACAGTTTGGTACGCTCAACAATACCGTTGATATCCCAGAGAAAAAAATTATTGAGCCGGAACAAGACGGTGCACGCCGCGTAGAGATACACAAAGAGAGCGAAGTGGAGATGCTGGCTATCAGCTTTCCTATCCCGAATTTTCAACACGCCGATCAACCGAAACTCTCAGCACTCAGCGAAATGCTCAGTTCGGGCAAAAGCTCACGCCTGAACCGTGTATTGGTCGATGAAAAACGTCTTGTCAATCAAATTTACGCTTACAACATGGAAAATAGTGATCCGGGCGTCTTTTTATTTCTCGCCGTTTGTAATAATGGAATCAAAGCGGAAGAGGTTGAAAAAGAGATTTGGAATGTTATCCGTGGGCTTCAAAAAAAACCGGTGGAAAAAGCAGAACTTGACAAAGTCAAAATCAATACCAAAGCCGATTTTATCTACTCTTTAGAGAGTTCTACCTCAGTTGCTGAGTTATTCGGAAGCTACCTCGCTCGCGGTGATATTGCTCCATTGATGCATTATGAGGCTGCGATTGAGGCATTAAACCCTGAAGAGATCCAAAAAGTTGCACAACAATACCTTACCTCTGAAAAATCGACAACGCTAATCCTACGAAAAGGACAAAAATGAATCTAGTAACAGGCTCAACGACAGCCTTGATAACCCCTTTTAAAAACGGAAAACTCGATGAGCAAAAATACGCTGATCTAATCCGAAGACAAATCAAAAATGGGATTAATGCGGTTTGTCCGGTAGGGACAACGGGAGAGAGTGCAACGCTGAGTTACGATGAAGACCGTATCTGCATGGAGATCGCCGTAAGCGTTTGCAAAGGGACCAATACCAAAGTCCTCGCGGGTGCGGGGAGCAACTCCACCGCCGAAGCAATCGAAGCGGCATTAACGGCACAAAAATGTGGTGTCGATGCAATATTCTCCGTCGCACCGTACTACAACAAACCTTCCCAAGAGGGTCTCTATCAGCACTATAAAGCTATCGCCGAATCGGTACCGGAATTGCCGTTTATGCTCTATAACGTTCCGGGACGCACCGTCGTGGACATCAGCGCCGATACCGTTATCCGTCTTTTTGATGATGTGAAAAATATTTACGGAATCAAAGAGGCAACGGGAAGTATTGAGCGTACCATCGAGCTCCTCTCCCGCCGACCTGAGCTTAAAGTCTTCAGCGGAGATGATGCTATCGATTACGCTATTTTAGCTTGTGGAGGAGCGGGGATCACTTCGGTCACCTCTAACCTTCTTCCTGATCTAAAAAGCCAGCTTGTAGCCAAAGCCCTTTCGGGGGATTTGGGTGGAGCTAAAGCACTCAATGATGCATTATTCCCGATCAACAAAGCCCTCTTTTTAGAGTCCAATCCGGTGATGATCAAAGCTGCAATGTACGTTGCTGGGCTAATCGATACGTTAGAGTATCGCCTCCCTCTCGTCGCACCAAGCAGCGCCAATCTAAAACAGCTTGAAAACGTTATGAAAAATTATACTATTGCAGGAGCATAAAGAATGTCAAATATGAAGGGCAAAACACTCGTAATTACGGGAGCAACCAAAGGGATCGGACAAGCCATCGCTGAAAAATTTGCACAACAGGGTGTTAACATCGCATTTACCTACAACTCTAACGGTGAAACAGCCGCTATTTTAGCCCAAGATTGGGAGAGTAAATACGCCATTAAAGCTCGCGCTTATCCTCTCAATATCTTGGAGACCGATGAGTTTAAGCCTCTTTTTGAAGCAATTGATGCCGATTTCGACCGTGTTGACTTTTTTGTTAGTAACGCAATGATCTACGGCCGTCCGGTTGTCGGCGGATACGGTAAGTTTATGCGTCTCAAACCACGCGGTTTGAACAATATCTACACCGCAACCGTCAACGCATTTGTCGTCGGAACCCAAGAAGCGGCAAAACGGATGGAAAAAGTGGGTGGCGGTGCCGTCGTTACGATGTCAAGTACCGGAAACCTAATCTACATTGAAAACTATGCCGGTCACGGAACCAATAAGGCAGCGGTCGAAGCGATGAGCCGTTACGCGGCCGTAGAGCTCGGAGAGATGAACATCCGTGTCAATGCCGTATCCGGCGGACCGATCGATACCGATGCGTTAAAAGCGTTCACTAACTACGAAGAGGTCAAAGCCGAAACCATCAAACGCTCAGCTCTGAATCGTATGGGCAGCCCGAACGACATCGCGGGAGCGGTTTATTTCCTCTGCACCGAAGAAGCGAGCTGGATCACCGGACAAACAATTATCGTTGATGGCGGCACCACGTTTAGATAAGTCTCTCTTCCTCTCGTCATTCCGTACTTGATACGGAATCTATCCCCTTAATATCTATTGCAAAATATGCCAAGGCTTATTAGTTAGAGGGTTAATTTTTTTATGATTCTCATCTGTGATAGCTGTATCTTGGAAAACTTTGTATCCTTTTTCATAGGGAACAAACATCCATAGCATGGACATATTATCCTCTAAACTTACAGCACTTCCATAAAGAGGTATTTCAACAGTATCCAACATCAACTCAACTTTGAATTTCTTGTTATTAATTTTGATTTCACTATTTTTAAAACACCATTTTTGATTTAATTCATCTTTATAACACTTATTTTGAAATAATCTTTTAAAATAAATTGCATTTTCATCAAAAGCTTTACCTACACGTAAAAAAGGGCCTTCCCATTTATTTGTATACTCATTAATAACCCATAATTTATTTTTTACGACTGAACTGCATGTTGGATGTATAGTTCCATCATGCCAATTTGTGTAGGCATTAATTCCTACACGTTCGTCAAGGTCTAGACTTATTATTTCGTTATTATCTTGTTTATTAATTGAAGCCCAATTGCGTTCTTTAGAAAGATTATTCCATAATTCTGTATTGGTGTAATGCCCAGCATGTTTTGCTAAAATGTTTTGCTGTTGACATTTAATAGGTTCATCTGAGCTCCACAGTGAAATAAACAGTATAAATAAAAGAGAAACTAATTTTTGCATTCAAATCCTATCAACTCATGATTTTATTTTAAATATATTAACATTTAATAATTAAAAACAAAAATTAAATGGGGATGGATACCGTGTCGAGCACGGTATGACGGGAAAATAATATCCTTTTGACATTATCAATCCAACTTAGTATAATATTGCATCAAAAAAGACACTAAATAAGGTACTTAATATGCAACCGATTATGGCTAACTTCACGGCAAGTATAACCGAACTCAAAAAATCACCCACTCAGATTCTCGAAAGCGCAGGAGATGAAGTGGTGGCAATTCTCAATCATAACGTCGCCAGTGCCTATCTTGTCCCCTCTAAAACTTATGAGAAACTC
>NZ_MIBT01000049.1:50849-51314 GCF_001829605.1 Sulfuricurvum sp. RIFCSPLOWO2_12_FULL_43_24
ACTCATGGAGATGTTGGATGATTATCTCCTCTCCAAAGAGGTACAAAACCGAATGAAAGAGAGCTTTACTCCGATCAAAGTATCACTCGATGACTTATGATTTAGAATTTCATCCCGCCGCACTCAAAGAGTGGAATGATCTGGGAGCAACCATCAAAGAGCAGTTCAAAAAAAAGCTCAAACAACGGCTCGAAAATCCAAAAGTTCCCAAAGACAAACTGAGCGGATTTGAATCAGTTTATAAGATCAAACTCAAAACAGCAGGATACCGACTCGCTTACGAAGTCAAAGACGAAGCCATCGTTATTCTTGTCCTTGCAATCGGGAAAAGAGAAAATAATAAAGTGTACAATTTATTACACTCTCGAACATGATATATACCCATTTTAGCTATAATCACGAAAATTAAATAGATTGCAGGTCATTTTTGTTCAATATCCCCAATATCTTAGCATTTATCCGCCT
>NZ_MIBT01000050.1:0-1435 GCF_001829605.1 Sulfuricurvum sp. RIFCSPLOWO2_12_FULL_43_24
GACGCGCTCTCCCAGCTGAGCTAAGGGCCCAAAGATATTGGAGCGCCATTATACGATTAGGGCTCTTAAATGTCAATGAGGATAAAAATGAGGGAGACGGTAAAGTTTTATTCTCCTCGTGTCGATATAGAGAGTATGAAAAAGTTAGCCCTAATTATCATCTTCGGTATATCCAGTGTAGTGTTGAGTGCGGAGGAATTTACGATTCAGACGATCAGTGCCAAAAAAGAGGCTTCGATCACTCCCACCTTTGAAAAAAAGGTGCATAAAAGCGCACTCCCATCGGTAAAGAAAAAAGAGGGAGAATGCAATATCGTGACGGTTGGAAAGTATCACTCAACCAAAGCGGCGCATCATGATCTCAAAAAAGCGAAAGCAATCAGTAAAGATGCTTTTGTCCGTACCGTAAATCGTACTACTCCGAACGTATGCGCGAGTAAAAGCGAAGCACCGAAAACGGCGATGAAAGATGTGAATACATCCATTGTCGTTCCGAACAAAAGCGAAGCAGTAGTTGCGGCAGTAAAACATGAAGAGCCAAAAGCGGCAGAATCAGTTCATACAGTTTCGGTAACTCCAACGCCTGTTGCAACAGTTGCGGAGCCAAAAGCTGAAATGCCGTGCAAAGTTCAGCCGTGCGAGAAAGTCTCAAATAACGTCTATCTCTATGATCGTAATCTCGGACGCAAAAGTGATATCCATGAAGCGATTGAATTTTACAAACACTCACAATATCACTCTTTCCGCCCTGTAGCCCTTCAAAGCAGTAAATGAGCTTTAGGGCTCTTTGTTTATCGCACTGTAGAGACAATCCAAATCTAATTTATGCAATTTTTTCGCTTCCACGTGGAGCGACTCGAGAAGTTCGAGGGCATTTTCGCCGTTTGATGGGTAACAGACCGCTGCGGAGGGGATAGATTCAGCAAATAAATCTTCAATCATTTTTTTAACAATACCGCATCCGTATCGGTCTGTATAAGGCATAACGAAAAAATAGTGATGTTCATTATGGACGATGGAATCGGAAGTACGCAGAAGGCTGGGGAGATTCGTATCGATCAGCTCTTGTGAAATTTTTGAAAAATCGCAAAACAGTATCGTAAAACTTTCCGAACGGTTTTCATCCAACCGATCGGATATCCCGATATTGAGATCGATTAACGATGCAAAATTATAAAACGAAAACAACACTCCCGCCATCTTTGACTCCTAAATTCATTTGAGTATAGTATAACGTAAAGTTTTAATTTCGGGTCAAATCGGCAAGTCGAAGAAGTACGCAAATCCGTAATACACACTGTAAAGACCGTAAATCAAGATTGCTAACGCAGCGATTCGGTTCATGGTTTGACGAAATGCGATCTCTTTAAAAAAACTGACCGATTGACCCAGTGCGAGGAGAGTCGGAACGGTAGCGAGACCGAATGCCGCCATA
>NZ_MIBT01000051.1:0-2658 GCF_001829605.1 Sulfuricurvum sp. RIFCSPLOWO2_12_FULL_43_24
ACGCTGGATAGCAGGCTAATGCGGTTTGAAAAAGGGTGTTTCCATCGGGTGCAAGGGTGGTAACACCGGTTTCGATCGGTTTGTAGACACCGACACGCAAGCCTAAGCGAGTGAACGCTTCAATGAGCAACTTAGAGGTATGGGTCTTGCCGATATTGGTGTTGGTAGCGGTTACAAAAATTCGTTTAGACAAGGAGAGACCCTTTTAGGTTATAATTGCCCAATTTTAATATAGGTTTGATGATGAATCGCTTTGAAGAGTTTACAACCCGCATTGTTCAGCAAGTAGGGAAAAAAGAAGGCCCAGTCAGTCCGGTTATGGTTAATTCCGCATCGTTTGGATACGGTAACAGTGAGACAGGTGAGGGGATTTTTGAGGGATCGGTCAAAAAACCGCTTTATGCGCGTGTCGGTAATCCGACATCGGCACAGCTGGAACAGATTTTAGCTTCCATGGATGGAGGGATCGGTGCAGTTGCCGCCTCTTCAGGGATGGGAGCAACAGCCATGGCGACGCTGAGCCTTTTGCGTGCGGGAGATGAGATTATCAGTATCGGCGGATTATTCGGCGGAACCTATTCGTATTTTTCCGAAACACTCACCCGATTTGGGATTACACCCCATTTTTTCGATGTCGATGAGTTGGGCGCTATCGAAGAAGCGATTAATACGGCGACGAAAATACTCTTTTTGGAAAGTGTCGGAAATCCCAATATGCGTCTTCCCGATATCGCTAAAATCGCCGAGATCGCAAATCGTAACGGAGTAGTGCTGATGGTTGATAATACCATTACGCCACTGAGTGTTGCACCGATAGCGTTGGGGGCGGATATTGTGGTCTATTCGACGACTAAAATCATTACCGGAAATGCTTCTGCCCTGGGTGGTGCGGTGATTTTCCGCGCTATTTCAGAGGGTGAGGACAAATTTAAAGGGGATCGTTATCGCGACATCCACCCGTTTATCAATAAAATGGGAGCTATGGCTCTGGTAGCGAATGCCAAAAAACGGGCATTGCGTGATTTCGGGATGTCGGCAAACGGATTTGGAAGTTATCTCACCCTACTGGGATTGGAAACTTTGCCGTTGCGGATGGATAGGATCATTACAACGGTTGAGACGGTGGCTCGTGGATTACAGGAGAGAGGATTTAACGTCAACCATCCGTGTTTGGCGCATCATCCTCATCATGAACGCTATTTGAGCCAATTTCCTAATGGATGCGGAACTCTTCTAACCATTGACATGGGGACTAAAGAGAGAGCATTTGATTTTTTGAATCATTCTAAGCTTATTACTATTACCGCCAATATAGGTGATAGCCGTACTTTGGGACTTCATATGGCTTCAACGATTTATCGTGATTTTGATGAAGCGACACGGGAATTTTTAGGGATAACAGCAGGGCTTATTCGTATTTCGATTGGCTTGGAAAGTGCTGAAGCAATTATCGATGATTTTGTAAACTCGGCAAAAATTTAAAAAGATTCGGTATAGTTCAAACATGGCTACCAAACACGAACACGCGACAAGTTTAGATTTGATTTTGGAGCATCCAAAACAGTACAATGTTTTTTTGCTGAATGACGATTACACATCCATGGATTTTGTGGTCGATATTTTGATGAAAATTTTTCGGCGTAATTTTCAGGATGCTCACGCAATCATGATTGAAGTACACCAAAAGGGTCGCGGCTTATGCGGAGTATATCCTTACGAAGTGGCTGAGACAAAAGTACATCAGGTTGGGACATTGGCGCGTGAAAACGGATTTCCCCTTAAAGCGATAATGGAGGAGGCATAACCATGGTGAGTACTGAACTCAATGTGATTTTCCAAAAAGCGGTTGCATTTGCACGGCATCAGCGTCATGAATATCTCACGATCGAACATGTGATGCTTGCGCTGTTGAACTCTCCTGATGGTGAAGCGATAATAAAAGCATGCGGTGCGGATGTGGAGATTATTCGAGAATCGTTGGGTGCCTATTTGATACAGACGATGGAACCTTTACCCGAAGATATAGAGCAAGAACCGTTTGAGACAGTGGCATTGGCTCGAATGATTGATGGGATGATGCATCATGTTCGAAGTGCTCAAAAAGAGGTTGCCGATGTGGGTGACTTGATTGCTGCCGTATATGAAGAACATCATACCTATGCCTGTATGCTCCTTGAAGAGTATGGAATCAGCCGTGTTGATGTTCTCGAAGCGATCTCTCATCGTGATATGGAGAGTGTGCAAAATGACTCCATGAGTGAAGGGGCGTTGCAAAAATACGCTATTAATTTGATTGAGCAGGCCAAAAAAGGGAAAATCGATCCTGTTATCGGGCGTGTCAATGAAATTGAGCGAGCCATCCAGACCTTGTGCCGCCGTAAGAAAAATAATCCGCTCCTCATTGGTGAACCGGGTGTCGGTAAGACGGCAATTGCGGAAGGATTGGCATTGCGTATCGTCTCTGGCGATGTTCCTGCATTACTTGAAGATGCTGAGGTTTTTGCCCTTGATCTGGGGGCGATGTTGGCGGGGACGAAATATCGGGGAGATTTTGAAAAACGGCTCAAAGCGGTAATGGATGAGGCTGCGGCCCACCCAAATGCTATTCTCTTTATCGATGAGATTCATACTATTGTAGGAGCCGGTGCTGTAGGTGGC
>NZ_MIBT01000051.1:2669-3612 GCF_001829605.1 Sulfuricurvum sp. RIFCSPLOWO2_12_FULL_43_24
TGCATCGAATCAGCTCAAGCCAGCCCTCGCTTCGGGAATTCTCAAGGGTATGGGGGCGACGACTCATGCCGAGTATAGAACGGTGTTTGAAAAAGATCGAGCTCTCAGCCGTCGTTTTTCTCGTATCGAGGTGGGAGAACCGAGTGCAGATGAGAGCTTTTTGATTCTCAAGGGACTCCGCGCGCGGTATGAAAAACATCATGGGGTAAAATACACCGATAAAGCGCTCCGTAGTGCGGTAGAACTCTCAAAAAAATACATTACCGACCGTTTTTTACCGGATGTGGCGATTGATTTGATCGATGAAGCCGGGGCATCATTTCATCTCAAAACCCATAAACGTACCACGATTACTCCGCATGATATTGAGACGGTAATTGCTAAAATGACGGGGATACCTACTTCAAAAATGGGAACGGATGAGCGTGAAAAACTCGCATCCTTGGAGACAGAGCTTAAAGCGCTTGTCATCGGTCAGGATCAGGCGATTGAGCAGGTGATCAAATCCATTAAACGCTCGTTCGCCGGCCTCAGTGCTGTCCATAAACCGATCGCATCCTTTTTGTTTTCCGGTCCGACCGGAGTTGGTAAAACCGAGTTGGCGAAATCGTTGGCTGAAACGATGGGGATCTATTTTGAGCGGTTTGATATGTCCGAATACATGGAAAAACACGCCCTTAGCCGTCTCATAGGTGCCCCTCCGGGGTATGTAGGATTTGAGCAGGGGGGATTGCTGGTCGAGACCGTACGAAAGCACCCGTACATGGTATTACTGCTCGATGAGATCGAAAAAGCTCATCCCGATTTGATCAATGTATTGCTTCAGGTGATGGACAGTGCGACATTGACCGATAACACGGGCTTTAAAGCCAATTTCGCCAATGTTGTCCTCGTTATGACCTCGAATATCGGAGCCAGTGAACGTACCGTAATGGGATTCAAT
>NZ_MIBT01000052.1:0-41832 GCF_001829605.1 Sulfuricurvum sp. RIFCSPLOWO2_12_FULL_43_24
CCGCTTTAAATCTTCATCTTCGTACAGTACGTAGATGAGCCCTAAAAGGTAAAACAACACCATGATTTCCGCAGAGATTGAGACGTTAGGCATTAAAAATAGTGGAAAGCTTTTCCATAATCTTGGTTACGATGAGTTGATTGAACATGAACTCGCAAACGGTGAATGTAAGCTAGCAAGCAGTGGTGCCACTATGGTCGATACCGGTATTTTCACCGGTCGAAGCCCTAAAGATAAATATTTTGTTGATAGTGACCCTTCGAACAAATACATTGCGTGGGGTGATGTCAACAAAAAAATTGATAAAGCAGTTTTTGATGAACTATTAGTCGTTGCTAAAGAACAACTCTCAGGCAAAGATCTCTACATCACCGACGTTTATTGCGGCTCAAGTGCTACCAGTAAGCGTTCTGTCCGTTTCGTCTCTGAAATCGCGTGGCAATCACACTTTGTCAAAAATATGTTTATCCGTCCTACTGCAACCGAGTTAGAAAGTTTTAAACCCTCTTTTACCGTACTCAACGCATGTAAAGCAGTCAATGAAAAATGGGAAAATCATGGTTTAAATTCCGAAGTTTTCGTCCTCTTTGATGTGGAAGCCAATCTTTGTATCATTGGTGGAACGTGGTACGGTGGAGAGATGAAAAAAGGGATTTTTTCAATGATGAACTATTGGCTTCCATTAGAAGGGAAGCTCTCAATGCACTGTTCGGCTAACGTCGGATCGGATGGTGATACATGCCTATTCTTCGGACTTAGCGGAACCGGAAAAACTACCCTCTCAACCGACCCAAAACGTGCACTCATCGGAGACGATGAACACGGTTGGGATGATGAAGGTGTCTTTAATTTCGAGGGCGGATGCTACGCCAAAGTGATCAATCTCGATCCATCCAGCGAACCTGAGATTCACAATGCAATTCGCCGTAATGCGTTGCTTGAAAATGTCGTTTTTAATGAAGACGGGATTGTTGATTATACCGACGGTTCTAAAACCGAAAATACCCGTGTCTCTTACCCAATTGAGCATATTGATAATCATCAGCCATCTCTTATGGCAGCACATCCTAAAAATATCATTTTCCTCTCTGCCGATGCATTCGGCGTATTGCCTCCGGTGAGTAAACTCACCAAAGAACAAGCGATGTATTATTTCCTCAGCGGATATACGGCCAAAGTTGCGGGTACTGAGCGTGGGATTACTGAACCCGTCGCAACATTCAGTTCATGTTTCGGTGAAGCATTTTTGCCGCTTCATCCAACCGTCTACGCAAAACTTTTAGGTGAAAAGATCGATGAACATGGGGTAAATGTTTACCTAGTGAATACCGGTTGGACCGGTGGAGGATACGGTGTCGGTAAACGTATGAGCATCAAAGATACCCGTGCGTGTATCAACGCTATCCTCGATGGTTCGATCAATGAGAGTGAATTTGATACGACCAACACTTTTGGATTCCATATTCCAAAAACGCTCGGTTCAATCGATCCGGTTATCCTCAATCCTCGTAATGCATGGGCTGATCGTGATGCTTACCTCGTTCAACGTGATAATCTAGCGGCGCTCTTCATTAAAAACTTCAAAAAATATACGGGCGGCGAGAGTGATTTCGATTACTCAGCTGCAGGACCGCAATTACCATAACTATATTTTTATACGCCAAGAGGAAGAAAGTCCCTCTTGGCTACGCTAACGCTAAGTTCTCTTCAGTAGAGTGCTCACGCGCAGTAAACCGCACTTCTTAATAAATTACAAAAACTTTCTTTTACGGTTCTACGAGTTTAAATGTCCCTGCCGTAGCATTGTATTCCCAGTAATCGTTTCCCTCAGGCTTATGGGCAATATTACGATCTTTGGTACTGGTGCCGTTCTTGGTTGCCGGTCCGTAATATTTCGCTCCAACCAATACCCAATCCCCGTTTTCCGTATTTTTCAAGATAGCATCAAGCGGATGAGATGCTGAACCTAGTGTCGCAGGATAGCCCGTAGCATTTAAGGGGGTTGTCGCGGTATTTTGTCCGTTTCCCCAATCAAAATCGCACGTATTGGTAATCCACTCTCCGTGAATGGCATCGAGTGCACTTTGGACTGATGAAGCGGTGGCAAGTTCGGAAGCGGATTTGGAGTTATCGGTGAGGTTGGCAAATTTTGGGATCGCCACTGCGGAGAGAATCCCGATGATAACAATGACGAAGATCAGCTCAACTAAGGTAAATCCAAGGTGAGCTAATCTTTTTTTCATAACTAATTTTAGAAATTAATTGTTTTAGATGTAGCAGTACCAGATGTATTCGTATCTTCAATACATTTAGATTTGCTCAAACTATCTTTAAATCCATTACATGTAAATGTATATGTTACTGTACGATTAGCACCGCTAAAATCAATTTTAGCTACTTCAGTTCCGCCTGGATTTTTATATGTATATGTTCCAGCACCTTGCGTAGCAGCATAAGACCAACCCTTACCTTTTACATCAACCAAATTACTAAGATTAGTATCTGAAGCATTTCCGTCTTCTAAATCAATTTCATTTACTGCAGCACTCGCAGCACTTGAGGCAGTATCGATTGTCGTTTTAATAACAGACGAAACCTCAGCATTTTGTTTAAGATTTTTGAATTTTGGAATGGCAACTGCTGACAATACTCCAATAATAACGATGACAAAGATCAACTCGACAAGGGTGAACGCATTACGTTTCATAGAAACTCCTGTGATTAGCGCTATATACGCATTTTTAAGATAAAACTATTATCGTCAAATAAAGCTTAAGCTTTAATGATAAAAATAGAGTTTAAACGAAATTGGAGGGAAGAGGTAACACAAGCCGTACGGCTCGTGTTTAGATTAACAAGAATAGGTAGATTTAAATTCGAATGCAGTCGGACGAGCTTCGTCAGGCCATACTTGTGTTTCAAATTTATAGTTTTGGTAAGTATCCAAGAATTCTGGAGTCATAACCGGTTGCAAGAAATCGTTATCACGAATCAATGATTCCAATGCACCACGGAGTGTGTGTGGCATTTGTTGAATCCCTTTTTCACGGATTTCATTCAACGTGAGTTCGAACAAATCTTCGTCCATCGGTCCAACCGGAACGGTTTTGTTTTTGATACCATCTAAACCAGCTAGCAACATTGCGGTAAACGCAAGGTATGGGCATGAAGTAGAATCCGGGAAACGCATTTCGATACGTGTCGCTTTTTCACCCGCGCCGTATGGAACACGGCAAGATGCAGAGCGGTTTTGGCTTGAGTAGGTCAAAATCGACGGTGCTTCGAATCCAGGGATAAGACGTTTGTATGAGTTGGTTGATGGGTTCGTGAACGCTGCAACGGCGCGAGCATGAGCGAAAACACCGCCTACATAATGAAGCGCTGTTTCAGAGAGGTTGCTGTAACCGCCCTCTTTGTAGAATGTATTTTTGCCGTCTTTCCAGATGGATTGGTGAACGTGCATACCGTTACCGTTGTCGCCATAAAGCGGTTTAGGCATAAAGGTAACCGTTTTACCGTTAAGGTGAGCTACCATTTTGATAACGTATTTAAGTTTTTGTACGTTGTCAGCTGCTTCAACCAATGTTCCGAAAACGATACCGATTTCACCTTGACCTTGTGCAACTTCGTGGTGACCGAGAACAACTTCAAGACCGACTTGTTCTAGCGCCAACATCATCTCAGCACGAAGATCAACCATAGTATCGATCGGAGCTACCGGAAAGTAACCCCCTTTTGTACGTGGGCGATGACCGGTGTTGAAACCGTCTTTGAAATCTTTCGCATCATTCCATGCACCCTCTTCAGTGTCTACTTCGTAGTATGAACAGTTTACTTCGTCGCGGATTTTAACATCGTCGAATACGAAGAATTCATTTTCAGGACCGAAATAAGCAACATCACCCACACCGGCATTTGCAAGATGCTCAAGCGCTTTTTTCGCGATAGCACGAGGACATTTTTCGTATGCTTGACCTTTGTAGATGTCATAAACATCACAAATAACGATAACGGTCGGATCAGCAGTAAACGGGTCCATAAATGCTGATTCAGCATCCGGTTTAAGCAACATATCTGAACGGTTGATCGGCTGCCAAGCATCGATTGAAGAACCGTCAAACGGAAGACCGCCTTCAAAATGACCTGCGTTAACCGCGCTCATACGATAGCTGACGTGGTGCCATGTCCCTTTCATATCGGTGAAACGAAAGTCAACGAACTGAACGTCATTCTCTTTACAAAAACTGAAAAACTCGTCGACACTATTTACGAATTTACCCATGCAAATCTCCTGGAAATAATTAAAGTGTAAGCAGTATAGCAAAAGTTCCCAAAAATTGGAGGGTAAATCATGATTAAAATTTAATCATTTCCCGATCACGTCCTCGGTAAAGGGCACACTTATTGTATCCGACAGAGCGTGCCAACGCTTCTGCCTCGCTGCTGTAAAGCCCGACTTGTTCTTTACAATGGGCATCCGAACCAAACGTTATCGGTATCTCCATCTCGGCAATTTGCTCTACCAAAAGCGGGGAAGGATACGCTTCGCCGATCGGTTTTCGATAGCCTGAAACATTTATTTCAATCGACATATCGGCTTTTTTAATCGCTTTTAACGCCCCTTCTGCCAAAGTCCGAATATCTTTGGTCGGAAGGAATTTAAACACCTTGAGTAAATCCAGATGCCCGACAATATCAAATCTGCCGCTTAATGCCATTGCTTCCACAAGTCCGAAATAGCGACGATAAATATCATCAATATCTGCCCCCGCGTAACGACCGATAAATTCGGGATTGTCAAATCCCCAATCGTCGATAAAATGGACACTCCCGATCAAATAATCGCAAGGACGCACCAAAACACTCTCATCCATATAGCCGGGAAGATAATCAATCTCGTACCCTAAGAGCACCGTAATGTTATCTGCATACTTCTCTTGGGCTTCTTTTATCCATGACTCATACAAACCCATCTGATCCAATCTCATCCGATAAGCAGGATCGTAGTGCATTGGAGCATGATCGGAAAATCCAAAAAACTCCGTACCGCACGCAATAGCAGCTTCTACATACTCATTTACGGTTCCCGTTGCATGGTTACACAAAACAGTGTGGTTATGGAGATCAACTTTCATCTATTTTCCTAAGTAAAAATAATGGTTTTAATGATATTATAGTGCAATTTTTTGTTAAGGTTATCGTTATGACGCAAGAAGAGTTAGATGCATTAATGAGCGGTGACATCGATTTGGATGAAACTTTCGAAGAGTCTGAGTCACCCATAGCCAAAGAAGAACTTTCCCCAGAAGATTCTGATTCAATAGACGCATACCACGAAACTGACCCCGACAAATACCGTGTATCTGCAATGAACAGTTGGCCGCCGCCACCGCCGACGGATGATAATAAAATGGTTCATCAGCTCGATGACGTCACCAAAGAGAGTGAGGAAAAAGCCTCAGAGATTTTTGATCTGATTGAGGGGATTAGCAATGATTTATCCGATGGAGAAAAAGATGTCAAAGCTATTCGAGCGGTTATTAACAGCAATATTGAACTTTTCACGACCCTAAGTGCCAAGTTTCCGCACGTCGAAGCGTTTAAAACACAATTAGAACAAAATAACGATGCAATGCAGCATCTGGATGCTATCCTCGAAAAGCTCCAAAACGGCGGTGACACCATTATGAATATCATGGATATTATGCAGTATCAAGATATTCATCGTCAAAAAATCGAGCGGGTTATCAACGTTATGCGAGCTCTTTCAACCTATATGAATCATCTGTTTTCCGGAAAAATCGATGATAGTAAGCGCGTTAGTTCTGCAGTGCATATCCATGGAGATACCACGACGGAAGATGTCGTCAGCAGTGATGATATCGAAGCATTACTTGCTTCATTCGGAAACAAATAACGCTATCGGAATACATCCCGATAGCTGCGTTAACACTGGGTTTCCTTCGGCAGGAAGCCCACGCACACTTGTGTGCTTTTTGATATAACCTCTAAACTTCATCTTAAGAAATACTTTTTTTCGATAAAATTCCTTAAAATTAAAATAGATCAGGTACCTTTTTTTGAAAAAAGTCGAGCTCCTCTCCCCTGCGGGGAACCTAGAAAAACTTAAAATTGCTATCGACTTCGGTGCTGACGCCGTGTATGGGGGAGTTAGCCACTTTTCTCTCCGTATCCGTTCCGGTAAAGAGTTCGATTTGGAGAGCTTCAAAGAGGGGATTGATTATGCCCATGATAAAGGTCGTAAAGTCTATGTGACGATCAACGGTTTCCCCTTTAACTCTCAGCTCAAACTTCTCAAAGAACATATTGCGACCATGGCATCGTTAGAACCCGATGCGTTTATCGTAGCAACCCCAGGCGTACTCAAACTCGCCCATCAGATAGCTCCTCACATTCCTCTGCATCTCTCAACCCAAGCCAATGTTATGAACGTCCTTGATGCACAGGTCTATTACGACATGGGGGCACGCCGGATCATCGCGGCACGGGAAATCTCTCTTAAAGACCTCAAGCAAATCAAAGAGGAGCTCCCCGATTTGGAGATCGAAGTATTTGTCCACGGTTCGATGTGTTTTGCCTACAGCGGCCGCTGTTTGATCTCGACACTCCAAAGCGGTCGTGTCCCCAATCGCGGAAGCTGTGCGAATGATTGCCGATTCCCCTACGAAATGTACGCCGCCAATCCTGAAACCGGGACCTTGTTTAAACTCGTAGAGGATGAGGGAATCGGTACGTATATCATGAATTCCAAAGATCTCAATCTCGCATCCCATATCCAAGAGATCATCGATGCGGGATGTATCGATTCACTCAAAATCGAAGGGCGTACAAAAGCCCCTTATTACGCGGCTATCACCGCCAAAGTGTATCGTCAAGCTATCGATGATTATTATGCAGGAACGTTTGATGGAGAGGCTTACCAAAAAGAACTCAATACCATGCAAAACAGAGGCTTTACCGATGCCTATCTGATTAATCGTCCTTTTGAGAAACACGACACCCAAAATCTCGATTTCTCTATGATGATGGGAACGCATCAGGTAAGCGGTATTGTCGATGAATCAGGAGATTTTTTCGAGTGTAAATACAAAACTTTCCCCAATGATATTATGGAAATTGTTGCCCCCTCAAATGCAATCATCGAAGCGGTTGACAATGAAATCGGTACTGTTGAAATGAAAGATGGGCAATGGTGTATATCTTTTAAACAGCTGCTCGCCGAAAACGGAAAAGTTTGGGATCAGGTCCACAGTGGGAATCTCAACCGTTTTAAACTCCCTATTAAACTGCCTGCATTTACCTTTTTCCGTATCCCTGCAACTGAGGATATGGGGATTGGAACGAAATGTTAATACACCCGTTCGCCCTGAACCTGTCGAATAGTACGTTCATGGTTCGACAAAACAAGGGTACCGCTCGCGAAGCGATGTTTCCTAGAGCTCACCACGAACGAAAATTTCAAACAAAAACCAAGGAGAAAAAATGAAATTCGTATCGATTATAATGGGGAGCAAAAGCGATTTCGATGTAATGAAATCGTGTTCAGAGACACTTGAAGCGTTTGGTGTTCAATACGAACTCATTATCTCATCCGCACACCGAAGTCCTGAACGGACCAAAGATTATGTACTCGCGGCAGAGACCAAAGGGGCACAGGTATTTATCGCAGCCGCCGGTATGGCAGCGCATTTGGCCGGTGTTCTAGCTTCTAAGACCATCAAACCGATTATCGGCGTACCGATGAGTGCATCTGCGCTATCGGGTATCGATGCTCTCCTCTCAACCGTACAAATGCCAGCAGGTATGCCGGTAGCAACCGTTGCTATCGGTAAAGCCGGAGCAATCAACTCAGCGTATTTGGCAATGCAGATTTTAGCGTTAGAAAACGAGGAGTTACGGATGAAACTCCAAGAAGATCGTATCAGCAAAGCAAAAAAAGTAGAAATGGATTCACTGGAGATTGAAACTATTTTATAGTTTCAAACGCCCTCCGACGGCGGGGCAAGCCCTTCGCCTTTGGTTCCGAACCTATCGAAGTGAGGTTACTCACCTCGATAACGGCTCTCATGATAACTCTGCGTTTTCTTCAGCAGAAGGCTCACGCACGCTTGCGTGCTTTACTCTTTTTTAACAAACTGGGTACGCGTTTTGCTAGAGTTGTTTAAAATAAAAAGGTGGTAGAAAATGCAAGGGCATTGGATGAGTATCGATGATTACGCTGGGATGACACAAATGGATCGCAGTGCCGTTGAAACGTTGATCGTCCGTGGCAAGCTGACTACAACTATCGAAGATGGAGAGGTATTTATCGATGCGGGTAAAGGGATGGCCGGAATCGTTCCGGTAACGCTTCAGGAGCTGAGCGCATCGCACGCCGATGTAACAATGGGAGCGAGTTTCGTCGAAAAAACGATCGGAACGATCATCAATCTCCATGAAAAAGTCCTCGGTGCTAAAGAGGAAACCATCGAATCGATTAAAAATGAGAATCTTTTTCTGAGGGAAGCACTTGGCTCTCTCCAAGAACTTTATGATGAAGATCGACGTACCATCGCAACCCTCACCGAGCAGCTCCGCCTTTCTCAACAAGAAGTTGAATTTATGCGACGTAAATACAAACTGATGTGGGGCAAAGTAATCGACGATCACGCCTCAGTATGACAATACAACCAGAATGTATTGCCTGCATCGCAGGTCAAAGTAAACGGGTTTGTGATGCAATTCATGCCAATGAAACGTTGACACATTCGATCGTTACCTATGTCGAAACAGCTCTAAAAGATGCCGATTTTACCCTCTCGCCACCCGTCATTGCCGCGCCGTTGTATGAAGGAATGGCAAAACTCGCCAATACACACGATCTGTACGAAGCGCAAAAACAACACGCCTCAGAACAAGCGAAAAACTATCTTCCTTTTTTATATGAGACCATCGAGCAGAGTGATAATTCCTTTCTCGCTACGCTCAAAACAGCGGTCGTCGGCAATGTGATCGATTTGGCCGCAGAGGTGAGCTTTGATCTTCATGATGCGATTATGTCGGTATTTCATACCCCTTTTGCTCATGATGATACCGAAGCATTAAGAGAGGCTCTGCGTAGTGCTAAAAGCGTTCTCTACATCGGAGACAATGCGGGAGAACACCTGTTTGATGCTTTAGCAATTGGGTTCCTCCAAAAACTTTATCCCGACATCGATGTTACCTATATGGTGCGCGGTAATCCGATTATCAACGATGTGACACTCAAAGAAGCTAAAGAAGCGGGGATGGATGAAATCTGTACGCTTGTTAACAGCGGTGTCCCTACCCCTGGATTTGTGTACGAACTCGCATCTTCTGAAGCCCAAAAGCTTTTTGACAGCGCTGATCTGATCATCGCAAAAGGGATGGGGAACTATGAATGCATGACCCCTATCCCCCGCAAAAACATCTGTTTTTTACTCAAAGTAAAATGCTCTGTTGTCGCACATTCACTGGATAGAAACATCGGAGATATCGTTTGCAAATTCGGATAACTTATCCTACATAAATCCGATTTTTCCCCTCTTCTTTGGCTCGGTACAATGCACTGTCTGCACGCCCTACCACATTCTCAATCCGATCTCCTTCACGGCTCTCACTGATCCCGAAGCTGCACGTGAGCGTATGGATATGGGGGAAATTGTATGCATTGACTACCTCTTGAATTTTATATGCCAGATGCTTTATCCCCTCAATATCCGTTTCAGGGCAAATAATCATAAACTCTTCGCCGCCCCATCGTCCTACGATATCAATATCGCGAATATTGTCACGTAAAATACGTGAAAGACGCACCAGTGTTTTGTCTCCGATTAAATGACCGTACGTATCATTTATCCGTTTGAAATTATCCAGATCCAGAATCATAACCGAATAGTTGCGCTGTAAACGCTGATAGAATTGATGACATTCCAACAGTTTGTCATCCAAACGCATCCGATTTGCAAGTTGCGTTAACGGATCTGTCGTTGCCATCTGTAACAATTGTTTATTGTATTTTCCCATCTCAAACTGTCGATAGACAAAGAACGCAATAATAAACAAAGCTCCAAAACTGATGCCGTACACCCAACTGTAATCAACTCTCTCTTGATAGGTAACGGCAATGTATCGGTTAAATATCTTTTGTCGTTCGGCTATTGTAATAGTATCAATCGCTTTATCGATAATCGATTTGAGCTGAGGATAATCATTTCGGATCATCATCCTAACGTCAAAGTTAAACTCGGTTGTCCCTGAAATTTTGAGATCCAAAAAATGATCGGCATTCATCAAATAAGCGACGACCGGTAAAATATCGACCACCGCATCAACTCTGCCGGAGCTCAGAAGCTTCAATCCTTCACGAGTATCTTCCACTTCAACGACAACAATTTTTGGGTATTTCGCCGAGATTCGTTCAATAATACTATACCCTTGCCCTATCGCAACACGTTTCCCCTCCAATGCATCAAGTCCCGGAATAAAGTCGATGGTTTTATCGGTAACTATGACATTTGGAAACGAAGCATACGGCTTTGAAAATAGTGCATACGCCTCTTTATCTTTTGAAATCGAGGTTCCCAATGTTACATCGGCTGTTTTGGTTTTAATCGAATCCAAAATAGCTCCCCATGTAGGAGAGGGGACAAACGCGGTTTCCATTCCGGTTCGTTCCACTATCAATTTCCAAAAATCAGCAGCAATCCCTTGCAGTTCATTTTGCTGTTCTGAAGAATGAAAATTAAACGGCGGCCACGCAAAGGTAGAGGTATAACGAATCGTATTAATGTGCAAAAAAGAGCGTTCATCGACACTCATCGCTACCGATAGATGGGCGACATCATCATAGATAAAACCTTCCAACCGTTTTTCGTTTTGAGGCACACCCATCACCCGATAAATATCCGATATTCGGCGAAATTTTTCAACCGTTATCGCCCCCAGAGGTTGATTGCCGTGATACGAGAGATCTTTGAGTACTTTCCCCTCATAAATCAGACTCTCCAACGATTTGTTTTGAGTGTTATAGCGTTCACGAATAAGCTGTGCCGTTTCAGGGATATGGGCAAAGGCGTATTCCCACCCTTTGAGCGTAGCGTCCACAAAGGCACGGACACGTTTTGGATGGTGACGCACTTCGTCTTCAGAAGTGAAAAGGATATCACTGTAAAAATCAAATCCGTACGCTTCGGGGCTGATGAGATTGGTCTCTATCCCTTTCTCTTTTAAAACATAAGGCTCATTCGAAATATAGCATGCCATTACGTCCGTTTTTCCGTTTGCGATATCGAGGGGGTTAAAGCTGTGTTCTAAAAATTTGAGCTGTCCCATCCGTACATCTTGAGAATTGAGCATTGCCCGCACCGAAATCGTGTCCTGAAAATCCTCCGTCATCATTATCCGCTTACCGATCAAATCACGAGGCGTTTGAATATCCAACGATTTTTTTGACAGGAGAATAAAGGGAGAACTTTGGAAAATAGCCGCAAGCGCAATAACATCTTTTCCTTTCATCCGATCTACCAGAAGGGAAGATCGTCCGATCCCATACGTGCTGCGCCCCGCCATCACCTCATCGACTGCGAGTTTTTTCGGATCAAATTTTTGGAGGGTTACATCGAGTCCGGCATCATGGTAAAACCCTTTTTCTTTGGCAACATAATATCCTGCAAATTGAAATTGATCCGCCCATTGGAGTTTTACCGATACTTTTTCAAGTGGCGGCTGAGCATATAATGCAGCAATGCATAAAAATAAGATAATACCATACCGCTTCATATTGCTCCCCCTTTATCAATTCCATTTATAATAGAGTTTATCGCTTTAAAAAATCCTTTGGAACACGGTTTTTGGTATAATGGCGCAATTTCTTTAATGGGACGACTATGATTACGTTCGGCGATATGCTTTTAAAACTTCAACAATTTTGGAATGACCAAGGGTGCGCAATTGTCCAGCCTTATGATGTTGCAGCGGGTGCTGGAACGTTTCATCCGGCCACATTTTTACGTTCACTCGATTCAAAACCGTGGTCAGTCGCCTATGTCGCCCCTAGCCGCCGCCCGACGGATGGTCGCTATGGTGAAAATCCAAACCGCTTAGGCAGCTACTACCAATTTCAAGTTCTTATCAAACCAAGCCCTGAAAACATCCAAGAACTTTATCTCAAAAGTTTAGAGTATTTGGGACTCAATCTCAAGGATCATGATATCCGTTTCATCGAAGATAACTGGGAATCACCGACGCTCGGAGCATGGGGACTGGGCTGGGAAGTATGGTTAAACGGAATGGAAGTGACCCAGTTCACCTATTTTCAGCAAGTAGGAGGAGTCGCGTGTGATCCGGTTGCTGTCGAGATTACCTACGGAACGGAACGTCTTGCGATGTATCTGCAAGGGGTCGATACGGTGTTTGACATCGTATGGAGCGAAAATAAATTCGGCAAAACCCTCTACCGCGATATCCATAAAGAGGGTGAAATCGAATTTAGTAAATACAACTTCGAAATTGCCGACACGGCCATGTTGTTTCATGATTTTGAATCCAAAGCAGCCGAGTGTAAACGATGCCTCGATGCAGAGCTTCCGTTGCCGGCGTATGATCTGTGCATGATGGCATCGCACACCTTCAATACTCTCGATGCACGCAAAGCGATCTCCGTCACCGAGCGGGCAAACTACATCCTTAAAATCCGTGAACTGGCACGCGGATGTGCCGAGTTATATAAGCTACAAGAGGAAGAACGGATACTCCGAGTCCGTTCTTAATCACGCCATCGAAGCAAAGCTCCGATAGCTACGTTAACACTTGGTTCTCCTCAGCGGAGTGCTTACGCACGCTTGCGTGCTTTTAGGTACAATCACCCATGCAAACCCTCATCGGTCAAATCGATCGGATTATCTACCAAAATAACGGTTTCTTTATCGCCGCACTCAAAAACGGCGATAAAATCAGTGCCCACTATTATGAAAGTGACGTCGATCACCTCAAAGACGCTGCTATTACCCTCAAAGGGTTATGGGAAGAACATTCTCAATACGGACGAACCTTTAAAGCCCATTCTCTCGTTGTCAATCAAAATGAACTCTTCTTTTTTCTCAATCGTGTTGTCAAAGGTTTTACCAAAAAACTCACCGCAGAGCTGATCGAACGCTACGGGAATGAAGGTTTGATCGATATTCTCGATAATGATATTGATCGGCTTAATGAGATCAAAGGGATGAATGAAAAACGTCTTGCCAAACTCTCTAACGGATGGAAGCAGTTTCGCTCTATGCGTCTTTTGGGAGAATTTTTGGCCCCATTCGGTGTTACTCCGGCCTTGCTTCAACTCATTGCCGGAGCTTTGAGGGAGGTGAAAGATCCGATCGAAGCGATTAAAAACAACCCTTACGGCCTGATGCGTATTAGCGGAATCGGATTTAAAAAAGCCGATGAAATTGCCCTGAACATGGGGGTCAAACGTGATGATGACCGCCGAATCGGTGCAGCGATGGAATATACCCTCAGCGAATACTGCGACCAAGAGGGGAACAGCTGTATCGATCGGCACGCTTTGTTTGATCGGCTCAATCTGCTCTTGGCACTCGACGTACAGGATCGATATGACGAAGCGCTTGAAGATCGCCTACGGGAGGGGAGCATTACCCTTCTGCCGAGCCTAAAGCTCTCTCCAACCCGAATTTATGAAGCCGAAACACTCTTGATAGAGCAATTTAAACGCCGAGGCAAAAATACTCGCGAACCTCTCACGGATGATTTGAAAGTATTTTGTGAAACCCATTCACTCACACTCGGAGAACAACAATACAAGGCATTGGAACTCATTAATCGTGGAACGGGACTCATTTTCCTCGTCGGTTACGCAGGAACAGGGAAAAGTACGACTGCCAAAGCACTCCTCGATCTTCTATCAACACGGCATGAACCGAGTCTGATTATGACCTGCGCACTAAGCGGTATCGCTTCCCAGCGGATACGCGAACGAAGCGGCTATCAAAGTGCCACGATCCAAAGCCTCCTCGTTCGATTTGAAGCACACGACACCATGCCCTATAAAGTGATCCTGATCGATGAAGCCTCGATGATAAACTCGTTCCTTTTTGCCAGATTACTAGCCAAAATTGAACGTGATGCGACCGTTATCATCGTGGGCGATGATGCCCAGCTTCCCCCGATCGGTGCGGGAAGTCCACTCAGTGATGCGATTGCTCTGAATCTTGCCCCGACCGTTATGCTCACCCAAATTTTTCGCCAAAGAGAGGAGCAGGCGATCGCGCTGATTGCCAATGATATTCGCAGAGGAATCATTCCGCAATATCGGGAAAGTTATGAAGATTTCACGTTCTTAAACGTTGATATCCCCAACCGCTATGCCCTCAAAAATTCTCTTAGTGCCCATGAGTTTGATGATGTACTCAAAACACACGCCCATAATATCCTTGCCGCTATCGCCGATGTAACCCTTCAATATCTCCCGCAGTCGCGTGAAAAACTCCAAGCCAAACAAATCCGCGAATATCTCAGCGCCTTTCAGGTGATCTCTCCGATGCGGGGCAATACACTGGGGGTGGATAATCTCAATCTCCTCCTCCAAGAGTATTTCAATCCCAATCCCAAAAAAAAGGTCAAAACCTTTAAAGGGGAATTTCGGCTCATGGACAAAGTGGTCCATACCAAAAATGAAAACCTCCCATCAACCACCCCTGAAGAGTTCAAAGAGGGGATAGAGGCGACCGAACGCCGTATCTTTAATGGCATGTGCGGACTCATCTTTCGACTCGATGATGAGGATGAGATTGCGTATGTCTATTATCCCAATGAAGAGGTGATCGTACAATACAAATATGAGCAGATAAGCGATTACCTGAGTCTATCCTATGCCCTGAGTGTCCATAAGGTACAAGGGATGGAATACAATACCGTCGTAATGGTTATGAGTTTTTCACACCATATCATGCTTAATACCAAACTTCTCTACACTGCGCTCACACGGGCAAAAGAACAATGTATCGTGATTGGAGAATCGGGAGCCTTTGAATCGGCATGCCGACGGCTGGAACACACCAAACGCTCTACTGTCATGCAAGAGTTGGAATTGGCCAGAGGATAAAAATTTTCCTTTAGCTAATCTGTGCTAGAATTTTCATTCTAATCCATAAAAGACAAGGATTCACTATGAAATCATTACTAATCTCTGCCCTTCTCGCTTCGAGCATAATGGGTGCTTCACTGACTGATGAGGCTAAAAATGCAGGTTTAAAACCGATCCCCGCAAACCAAAAAGCGATTGAAAAGCTCACTTCGAACTCTAAAAATCCTACAACCGCCGCAAAAGTTGAACTTGGGAAAATGCTCTATTTTGAACCGCGCCTCTCCAAAAGCGGTTTAATCAGCTGTAACACCTGTCACAACCTTGCAACCGGCGGAAGTGACGGAATGGCTTCAGCGATCGGGCATAAATGGACTTCCAATCCCCATCATTTAAGCTCACCAACCGTTTATAACGCCGTATTTTATAGCCAACAGTTCTGGGATGGACGGTCCCCTCACCTCGAAGACCAGGCTCAAGGACCAATCCAAGCAGGACCGGAGATGGCAGCGCCGAAAGAGTTCGTAGAGGGTGTCGTCAACTCTATTCCGGCGTATGTCACTGCATTCAAAAAAGCGTACGGTAAAGAGGTCAAAATTGATTTTGCCAAAGTAGCGGACACGATTGCGGTATTCGAGCGTACTCTTGTTACCCCTTCTCGTTACGATGATTTCCTAAACGGTAAGAAAAATGCGTTGAGCAAAGCGGAGCAAAAAGGGCTGAAAACCTTTATCGACAAAGGGTGTGCAACGTGTCACAACGATATCGCTTTGGGTGGAACAATGCAGGCATTCGGTGCTGTGGCTCCGTATAAACACATGAACGTCGGAGATTTCAAAGGAGACAAAAATGGAATGGTACGTGTACCGACACTCCGTAACGTTACCGAAACTGCTCCCTATTTTCACAACGGTCAAATCGCAACTCTCCCTGAGGCGATCAAAGAGATGGGTCGTATCCAACTCGGTGTTGATTTAAGCGATAAAGAAACGGAAGAGATCGAAACCTTCTTAAAAGCGCTAGAGGGTAAAAAACCGACCGTTGTTTATCCGATGTTGCCGGCTTCTACCACTAAAACACCTAAAGTAGATGTCGTTAATAACTAACACTGTCAAATAGTGAATAGATCCCGTGTCGTAGCACGGAATGACCGCTTTGTCATCCTGAACTAGATTCAGGATCTGAGATTGCGGATTAAGCCTGCAATGACTTTCACCTACACTCTATACCTGCAAACTCTTCTCTGTATTTGTCGCACTCACTTTTCACTATTTGTAAAATATGCGGTTTTTTAGCTCCATCCAACCACTCTAATACTGTTCTCAGAGGAACCTCATCCATTGCCGTACATCCCGATGTAGGAGCTTTATTACTTTTGTTAAGATGGATAAAGATACACGAACCCCGGCCGCGCTGAGCCGATGCGTTATACCCGATGACTGCACCGTAGCGATAAACACCATCATTCCGGCGCATCACTTCATAACTGGAGGGGAGAGCACTTTTGTCATAAATACGGAGGATTTTGTTATAGCGCGAATCATTGACATCATCCACACAGTAGAGATTTTCATCCGCATGCCAATAAGGAAGTTTAAACGTCGTATTGTGGTCATACCCGAAAGTCGATGTTATGGGAAATAAACCGGCAGGTGATCTGCCGTCTCCCTCATTCTTGAGCGGTTCTTTGAATGCAACGTATCCTAAACCGCTTCGACCTAAAGTAACGGGAATTTTATCTCCGATTTTAACCCACATATTTTGCTTTTCATACCTCTGCAAGGAAGCGCTGGTCGCGTTTAGCTCCGGTGCAAGAACAACTATAAGTTGCTGCGATGCAAAGAGCGCAGAGAGCGCACAGGAAAGGAAGAGGGTAAAAATTATTTTCAACATATCATCGTTCTTAGTTTATTTTAAAGTTAGGTAGTATAGCATATAGAAAATTTGGCAGAGTGAGGCACTTGATGAGTATTACGGTTCGTAAAGCATCCGAGGCGGATATTGACATCATTGCTCAAGCATTACTGGAGAGTTCACGGGGAGGGAAGAGAATCGGGTTATTTGATCTGGTGTTCAATACCTCAGACAATGATCTCCTCCTCAAACATCTGAAAAATCTATCCCTGACTACGACCAAAAGCTATTGCCATTTTTCGAATTTTTTTATCGCTGCTGTCGGAGGGACAACCGTTGGAACAATTTGCGGATATGAACCCCGTATTGCAACCCATGAAATCTTTTCCAAAGCACTCGAAGAGATCGGGTTTGATGAAACCTATCACGAACGGATCGCAGCCTATTTGCTGTGTGAGGGTGAAGTGGACAATAAAACCTTTGTATTGGATTTTATGCTGATTAAACCCGAATTTAAAAGTTTTGACGCTTTTAAAGAACTCATCGGAAAAAGTATGCTCACTGCACGTCTCAAAGGGTACCGAAAAGTTCAAACCTCCGTCGAGATCGGTTCCGTTGAAACCGAGATGATTTATAAAAAACTCGGGTTTACTGTGATCGATGAAAAACGGAGTGAATACTACAAAGAGCAATTCGACCGTGCCGGTATTATGCGGCTTCAAATGATATTGTAACCGCTAATAGTCTTGGGCATACCGCCGATAGAGTAGCCGTCGGGATGTATTCCGATGGCGTTTAAAAGGATTTAAAATAGAATATGGAATTTTAGGGTTACTCCCTCCGCTTATTGCCATCTTCCTTGCTTTTTTTAGCCGTTCTGTATTTATCGCATTGGCTATGGCCGTGATCGTAGGTGAAGTTATTATTGCTGATTTTCACCCTCTCAATGCTGTTTTTCTGACATTAGAGCGTTTTGGTGCCCTGCTCAGTGAAGGGTGGGTTCTTAAAACCCTCGCTTTTGCGATCATGGTCGGTTCCGTTATGGCTCTCATCGAGCGTAGCGGCGGAGTCAACGGGCTGGTCCATGAACTGAGTGTAAAGCGTTCATGGGTCAAAAGCAAACGGGGCGCTCTGATGCCGAGCTTTATTGCCGGTATCGTCGTTTTTATCGAATCTTCTATCACTTCACTTGTCGCCGGAGCCATCGGCCGGCCCTTTTGCGACCGTCACGGTATTTCACGTGCCAAACTGGCATTCGTTTGCGATTCTACCTCCGCACCGGTGTGTTCACTCATCCCCCTGAACGGATGGGGAGCACTGCTGCTCGGTCTTATCGGGGGGCAAATTACAGCAGGCCTGATCGCGGGTGAAAGCGCTACTTGGCTGGTTCAATCGATCGCTTTTAATTTTTATGCGTTCATGGCACTTATTGTTACGTTTATCGCAATATGGTATGAGATCGATATAGGTCCTATGCGTCATGCCGCTATTATCCCTCCAGAGATCGAATGCGAGGATGCCAAAGGAGACCTCGGCCTCTTTTTATGGCCGATGGTATGGATGATAGGAGGGGTAATCGTTCTCATGCTCATTACCGGAGGGGGAGATATATTTAAAGGCTCAGGCTCTACCTCTATTTTTTATACCCTGCTCATAACCTTAGCTTTGATGTGGGGGTATTATCGATTTAAAAATGCGCTTACTACCACGGAATTTTTCGCTTCTGCCATGGCTGGAGCACGCACCATGACCCCGATCGCCATGATTCTCCTTTTTGCTTTTGCCATCGGAGGAGTCAGCTCCGATATGGAGGTAGGACAATACCTCGCCTCTTTTATCGGTGATTATCTCCCCTCGGCCTATCTAGCCGGAGCAATATTTGTTTTAGCGGCGATTATTGCGTTTGCGACGGGGACGAGCTGGGGAACCTTTAGTATTATGCTCCCGATCGCGGTTCCCTTGGCAGTTGGACTTGATGCACCGGTTGCCCTTGCTATGGGAGCGGTAATATCGGGAGGGGTATTCGGCGATCACTGCTCTCCTATCTCAGATACGACGATCATCTCGGCGATGGCAAGCGGATGCAGTGTTCAGGAACATACCCGCACCCAACTCCCCTATGCGCTTATTGCTGCCGTATTTTCATTGATCTTATTTATCGGTTTCGGGATTTTCCTCTCATGATTAAAGCTTCTCTTCTCCTCCTCGAAGACGATCCGAATCTCTCTGAAGGTGTCAGCGAATACCTCGAAGAGCAAGGGTTCAGCGTCCAATGTGCTTATGATGCCTCTTCCGCCGAAGATCTCCTTTATGAGCAGAAATTTGATCTATTACTCCTCGATGTCAATGTCCCCGGAGGGGATGGGTTCTCTCTCCTTAAAGCAAGTCGTAAAGAGGGGAACTCCACTCCCGCTATTTTTATCACCTCTCGCAATGCGATGAGTGACGTCGAAGAGGGGTTCGAGAGCGGCGGGGATGATTATATCCGTAAACCTTTCGCCCTCAAAGAGCTGCTGCTGCGGATTCAAACGATCTTAAAGCGCAATTTCTACCATAATCCTACCGATGCCCTCTCATTATCGGATGGTATTACCTACGACATCGACAACCAACTATTGAGCATCAACGGAGAAATTCAAAATCTCCATCTCAAAGAACACAAACTGCTCAAACTCTTTATTCAGCACCGCAACGAGCTTCTCACCCATGAAATGATCATGGAACATCTGTGGGATTATGATGAGACTCCGAGTGACGGAAGCCTCCGTACCTACATCAAGACGCTGCGTAAACTTCTCGGAAAGGATTCCATTGTCAGCCACAAGCGCCTCGGGTATCAATTTCGCTAAATACCGTACCCTTAGGAGTTTTTTAGCCCTCTATGGAGTAATGAGTACCCTTATCTTGGCATTGATGGCAATACTGCATTATGAATCGATGAAAGCTCAGATGCTCTCGTCCCACCGTCTTGCGATGCAATTGGAGAGTGAGGGGTACGTTCCACGATTAAAAACATGGCTTGAAAGCGGCCATGATCTCAAAACGTTTCCGACCGACCTCGCCTATAAAACCGCCCTCTACGGATATGACAAAGACCTTCTTGTCGGAAATTTGCACCAAAAACATTATGATTTCAGTGAAAATATCGCCCTTCACAAAGGGTATATTCATCTCATCATCGCCCTATCCCCTTACGGTTTAGGAGAATACTATCTGGTGTTTGAAACCCGTGATGATGAACTGTGGCGACATCAGGCCCTCGTTAATTCACTGCTCTTCGGCTCGATCTTATTTTTGATCCTCGGAGTTATCGGGTTTAGTCTCTCACGGATGTTTTTACGCCCCATGAATGAAGCGATTGCTCTGCTCGATGATTTTATCAAAGACACCACCCATGAGCTCAATACCCCCGTCAGTGCAATCCTCACGAATATCGAAGCGCTTCAAGATTCCGAACTACCGCTATCGGCGGCAAAAAAGCTGAAACGGATTGAAATCGCCTCCCGAACGATCTCAACGTTGTATGATGATCTCACCTACCTCATCCTCAACCACGATTTGGCCGTTGAGAATACAACACTCGATCTTTCTCACCTCTTGCATGAACGAATCGAATATTTCCGTCATCGAATCGAACAAAAAAAGATTGCCCTCACCCTCCGAATCGATCCATCAATCACCCTTTTCATCGATACCACCAAAGCAACCCGCCTCATCGATAATCTCCTCTCCAATGCGATCAAATACAACAAAATGGAGGGACATATCGCCATTCATCTCATGCACGGCAGCTTGTGCATCGAAGATAACGGAATCGGAATCCCCTCAGAGATGATCGATCGTGTATTTGAACGCTATACACGGGCGGATAAAAGTGTCGGAGGATTTGGAATCGGGCTGAATATCGTGGCGATGATCGCGAATGAGTATAATTTGAACATTGCGATTGAATCGGAAGAGAAAATAGGGACGAAGATTTGCGTCGAATGGAAAGATAACCATTGATGATCATGATAAATTTTATTAAAAAATTGGTATTTTCAGTATTGGTATTCACCGCTATCGTACCTACCCTCAAAGGTGCGGATTGGATGCTTACATACGGTATACATGATTTTATCGTCACTCAACAAAACTCCCATAGTTTTGGTGTCGATATGGGTATAGGTATCGCCGGCGAAGCCATAAGCGAGTCAGGAGTTCTCCTAAAGGGTGATTTTACTGTTTTCTTTGTGCATGATAGAGACAAAATAGATCCCGATTATGAACCTATTTGGTACAAAACGAATATTCAAATCAAAAGGGAGCTTTATCCGCTAACCACCAACATCGGGACAGACTGGCTGATCAGCTTTGATGGAAAATTAAATACACTCAGCGGCGTTGAAAAACAGTCCAAACTCTTTGCCGGTATTGGAACAGACTACACCACATCTGCCATGATGTTTGAGCTAAAAATCTTAGCGGGGTATTACTTTTTAGAAATTGATGACGATGTGCCTAGCGTATTCGGTTATGATCCAGATGATTTTCAGCATGAAACAGCTGCCTACACGTTTATAGCGGATAGCGAAGTCAAACTAAATAGAAAAATGAAGGCTTATACTCGAATCCAACAATGGAGAGATACGAATCAATGGCTCGAAAATCAGTATGAGCTGATTTTGAGCTATGATTCAGCCCAATGGCTTAAAGGGAGCGGGCTCAATATAAGCGCCGAACATACCCGCTACAATCTCAATCCCTATCAAAAAGTGGGTTTCCCCCCTATTCTACCGTGGAATAAAGATACCCTCGTCCGTGTGTATATAACGATTCCGTTGAGATAGCTGTCTCTTATTTCAACCCTGCGACATAATCAGCAAGCGCTTTCATATCACCATCGCTCAACGTTGCGGTTTGCCCTTTCATCAACGCGCCCATACCTTTGGTATTGCGGGTTCCGGCTTTGTACCCTTTAAGAGCATCAAACGTTTTGGCTGAACTCCATCCCGCTATCACTTCGGATTTGCCCAAAGCCGCTTTTTCACCTTTAGCCCCGTGACAAGCTGCACATTTTTGAAACAAAGCACCGCCATCCGCAGCGCTCAACATAGCAGTCAAACCTAAGATTGCAATTAACGTTTTCATAATAAATCCTTTTTATTTACTAATCCCATTCGCCCTGAGCCAGTCGAAGGGTGATTTTTTAAACGTTCATGGTTCGACACGCTCACCACGAATCCGATCTTCCGCCATCGAGCAAAAAAAGATTACTCTCCCTCACCATCGATACCACCAAAGCAACCCGACTCATCGATAACCTCCTACCCAACGCCATTAAATACAATAAAAGGAACTATTGCTATCCCCCTGCATCATGATCTATTGTGCGTCGAAGATAACGGCATCGGAATCTCCGTAGAGATGATTGATCGAGTATTCAAGCGCTATATGCGTGCCAATAAAAGTGTCGGAGGATTTAGAATCGGGCTCAACATCGTCGCCATGATCGCCAAAGAATACGAGTTAAAAATCACGATTGAATCGGAAGAAAAAAAAGGGACGAAGATTTGTGTGGAGTGGAGATAAATTTTTCACAATCTATACAATTTTTTTCTTTATCTCCATCTCTCTTTAAAATAGCTGTTTTCACTTAGTTGCGAATATACTTTATCGGCAATCGAAATTGAAAGTTTTTCATTAAAACACAAAATCGGTGTCGGAAGATTAATCTCTCCGCTGAGGCTGAAATTGGTACATCCGCAACTGTTTTGACACCGTGTTTGTATTTCACACGTTTCGCATTCACTATAGGCACATCCGCGAGCACGCAAGATTTCTTGACGTTTTGGGATATTAAAACCGCTGTGAACATTTCCAAGTGATACCACACCCGAATCATCTCCGATTAGCCGTTCGCATGGATAGATATTACCTGAGGGGGCAACGGCAATCTCCATCTCTCCGAAACTGCAAACACGACAATGCTCATCAATGGTTGCTTCGATTTTTCGGTCGATAAAACTCACCGAGATAGGAGTCCCCTTTTCATAGGAGTCAATCACATAGTCTCCGATACACTCATACTGCTCTTGCCAAAGAGTTTCTGCTTCATCCCAAGCAGTGTAAAGATTTGGGCTGAGAGTAAAATATTTCACCCCCTGTTTCTCCACTAATTCTACCACTGATTCATAAAGATGATGGACATTTTGAGGGGTAACCACCATAATAATCGTGAAATGATCGGGAGCAATATATTTTTGGATAACATTGAGTGCTGAGAATGTGTGCTCAAATGAAGAGGCTTGATTAGCAAACATTCGGTGAATGCTGTGCATTTTTTCGTTCCCATCGAGAGAAAGGGCAACATGAAAGCCATGTTGTGATAACCATAATGCTTTTGCCTCATCCAGTAATAATCCGTTAGTCGTGAGAGTTTTAGTGAGATACGTGTTGGTATTTTTGGCTTTTTCTTCAACTTTAACTGCCGATTTTTGAAGTAAATGCCACTCCAACAACGGTTCCCCTCCGAAAAACCCAAGTACCATCTCCTGTGATGGGTACTCAAACGCAAAATTAATAGCACGCATCGCCGTCTCTTCACTCATCCGTTTATCGACTTTTTCTCCCGCATAACAGTAATTACATCGAAGTTGGCAATTGTGAGTAAGGGAGAGAGTGAGGTTCATAAAACTCCACTGGTACGAAATGTCCTTGGTGGTGGTGGAGGTGATATATCAGTTACTTTTATAGTTATTTTATCTTCAAGTAATTTCCCTGTTACTATCATATTATTTTTAAATGCTACCCTATCAATTTTTGATTTGTCAATTTCACTAATATCTAAAATATAACTTTTGTCTTCTTCCTTTTGATAAACTGTTACTCGATTAGTATATAAAGTTTTAACTTCATGCGGACGGAATAATAAAAACGGATTTGTTACCGAGATTTTACTGAGTTGTTCGAGTGGGCATTCCGTGAACTCCCCTTTTTGCAAACACTCCTTGGTCACAAAAAAACCTTGTGTTTCTATAGATGTAACATCTGCCGATAGTGGCAATGTAAAGAAAATACTACTCAAAGAAATTACCAATGTTTTTTGCATTGTTAGCCCCATCTATCAAATTTTTTGATACGCATTCAAAAGTATTGTAGCAAATTTCACTATAAAATTGTGACAAATCTTGAAATAGTCACATTATTATCACAAATAATTAATAATTATGTAAGTTGAAAAAGAATATTGTATTCATAACGATTTCCGATAAAGCGTCTTTGGATCATGATCCGAAGTTCCTGACACCTCGTCAGATGAGACTGATTATTCAACATAATAAAGGATGGATAAGATGAAAAAAGCTCTCACGATTCTTTCACTCTGCGCTCTTAATTTAATGGCGGCAGAACAATCAACACCTCTAAAAGGTTTTTTAGGGATTCAATCATGCGTAGAAAATGGTCTTTTCACTGATTGTGGATTAAATAATTATGCAGAAGGTGGAAAACTTGTTGCTGTTATTGATGGTAAAACTTATAAAATTGATAAACAAAATATCAAACAAGGTCAAATTGATCCATTTATTATGAAGAGTGATATTAATTTTCAGGGGACAATCGTAGCCGACACTCTCAAATTAGACGCGCTATCGTTTCCAGTAGCAGTATCTACTGCTCCAAAGGAAAAACATAAAGGGTGTATGTAATCATCTCCCTCTTTGTATCCGCGTATGTAACCGAATCAATGTCTTTTGCTTCGGTCGCGGATATTGAGCATAACTTTGTTCTATAGTTTCCATAGTCAATTGATCGAGTGCCGGATTGGCTTTATCATTAATCAACGTTATATCCGATACCGTCCCATTGGGATAAAGATACATCTCTACATAGTTACTATCACCGTCTTTAAAAAGATTTGCTTCTTTGTCTGCTAAAAGTGCATTACCAACTCTTCTATCAATTCGGTGGATTTTGACGATATTTTCTACGATATAGGATTGCTCTTCGGGGGTTAAATCGGCAAACATATCCCCATAATGGCGTTTAATCAATCCTGCAACTCTCTCTATCGGCACAATTGGAGCCATTGAGACCTCATTATGAACTTCAGGCTCAGTGTTTATCTCAGGAGATACACTTTTTTTTTCAACTATCGGAATTTTTTTCGATTCATTGGAAGGAGATTTTTGCTTGAGATAGTGTATTGACTCTGGAGGTGACTCCACTGCAATAGGAGAAGATTGAATATAAGGATTTTTGAGAGAAATCAAGATTTTAGGCGGTTCTTTGTAGTGTTTATTTTTTTTATCCCTCTCAAATTGGCTCACTAGAATGATAATAATCAGCAGATGTATTATTAGTGCCGATAAAAAAGCGCGAAAAGAGAGTGATCTGTATTGCATAAAATATTATACGAATTCATCCTCCCTTTCTAGCTTAGCATAGATGATTATTTCAACCCTGCGACATAATCAGCAAGCACTTTCATATCACCATCGCTCAACGTTGCGGTTTGCCCTTTCATCAACGCGCCCATACCTTTGGTATTGCGGGTTCCGGCTTTGTACCCTTTAAGAGCATCAAGCGTTTTGGCTGAACTCCATCCCGCTATCACTTCGGATTTGCCCAAAGCCGCTTTTTCACCTTTAGCCCCGTGACAAGCTGCACATTTTTGAAACAAAGCGCCGCCTTCAGCAGCGCTCAACATAGCTGTGAGTCCAAGAATTGCAATTAACGTTTTCATAATAAATCCTTTTTATTTACTAATCCCGTTCGCCCTGAGCCAGTCGAAGGGTGATTTTTTAAACGTTCATGGTTCGACACGCTCACCACGAACGAAGAGACTATTGACTTATCCGCAACTCGGAACGTTTCCACTATCAGAGCCGTACTCTTTCGCAAAATCACCGATATCTTGGAGTTTATCCTTCATATCGGGATTCGTCAAAACCGGAACCGAAGTCGGAAAACGCTCACTGTACTCTTTGATAAACCCTTTTGCATCATTCGCAAAAAGCTCTTCCCATTCGGCAACCGTGTGCTCAGCCGCAAACTTGGTTCCGTTCATATTGAATTTCGCTTTAAGCGTTTTAAGATACGCTTTTTGACCCGCTTTAGCGTCTGCTGAAGCAACTGAAGCACTAAGTGCCGCGATTAACAAGATTGAGAGTAACTTATTCATCCTAAACTCCTTTTTCAGAGTTTCTCTTTCGAGATTCTCTTTTGATGAGAGCAGTATAAAAAGTTATTGTGAAGCGATTGTGGAGGTAATTAAAGATTTTGAAGACGATCGATTAAAGCAAGAGTTTGTTTCTCTTGTTCATAAAGGGCAAAATTTTTACGGACATAGGCTTGAAGGAGAAGTTTGAGATCATTGTTACCGTGAAACTCAAAATCCTGCTTCATCTGCTCGGTCAAAAAACGGGCAAAATCCTCCTCCACATCAATGTCGTAGCGTTTGGCATTGAGGGTGAGGGTTACTTTGGTCTTCATCCAAGCAAGCTTTCGATTTTAGAGACGATTGCTTCGATTTCAGCATCTTTTGCGGCGAGTTCATCGGCATACATTTTAATCTCTTCATCTTTTGCGGCAAGTGCCGCACTTAGGCGATGGATCTCACCCTCTTTACTTTGTTCATTGCCTCGAATCGAAGCACTTTCAGTCCGAAGCGTTTCAACTTCCGTTTTCAGTGCAGATTGCTTTTCGAGCAAATCGGTAATAAGCGTGGTCAATTTTTCCAATGGGGTGGGATTAAATAGCATGATTAACCTTGGGTGATAGTCTTTAACATAATTTTAACACAGTTTCGCTCAGTATCACTGCGGAGGTCTCAAATTTGAGTAAATCATCGACGAAAAAAATACCCTACACTCATCATGAGATGTTTTCAGATCGGATAATCCGCTATAATTTATCAATGCTAAAAAAATTGCCTTGAGAGGGTGTTTGATGTTACTAACTGATCTTATCGGAACATTACAGTTGTCGATCGGCCCTGTCATCCTTATTTCCGGAATCGGCTTAATTATTTTAAGTCTTACCAACCGTTTCGGACGTATCGTCGATAGAACACGTCAACTCTCGGTTGAGCATCGTAGTTCTTCGAGCACAGATCAAGAGCGTATTTTATTGGAACTTAAAATACTTACCCTCAGAGCAAAAGTGATCAGAAGCAGCAATTTTCTGGCCGTACTAAGCGTTTTATTGGTTTCGTTTATTATCATCGGTCTATTTGGATCTGCTTTGTATCATTTTAATGTGACCTATATCCTCATCATCTTGTTTATTTCCAGTATCATTAGCTTGATAGTTTCACTTTTTTTATTTATCTATGATCTTGATCTCTCTTTGAAAGCCCTTTGGATCGAACTTCCAAAAGCATTAGCCAAATCCGATATTAATTAAAATCTTAACAGCCCATACGTACTTATCCAAAACAGGAAACCGCATTTCCGCTATAATTTCAAATCTTTATCACAGGGTCATTCATTGCCGATTTTTAAAGTCCATACCCCTTATCAAGCTGCCGGTGATCAGCCTGTTGCCATCGAAGCACTCTCTTCCGGTATAAAACGCGGTGAGCGCTATGTATCCCTTGAAGGGGTAACCGGTAGCGGCAAAACCTACACGATGGCCAAAGTGATCGAGAGTGTTCAACTTCCGACGATTATCATGACCCACAATAAGACCTTAGCGGCACAGCTCTACAGTGAGTTTCGCTCGTTTTTTCCCGAAAACCATGTCGAATATTTCATCAGTTACTACGATTATTATCAGCCCGAAGCCTACATCCCAAGACAAGATTTGTTTATTGAAAAAGACAGCTCGATCAATGATGAGCTGGAGCGTCTGCGACTCTCTGCCACCGCCAATCTCCTCAGCTATGATGACGTTATCGTTGTCGCTTCCGTCTCTGCCAACTATGGGTTGGGTGATCCCGAAGAGTATGAGAAGATGGTACAGGTTATCGCTATCGGAGATGAAATCAACCAAAAAAAGCTCCTTCTTCGCCTCGTTGAAATGGGGTATGCCCGTAATGACACCTATTTTGACGGCGGGCACTTTCGGGTCAACGGGGAAGTGGTCGATATCTATCCCCCCTACTGGCAGGATCAGGCGGTGCGTATCGAATTTTTCGGGGACGAAGTGGAACGTATGACGTTTTTTGAACCCCTCAGTAACACGATGACCGAAAAACAAGAGAGTGTGACGATCTATGCCACCAGCCAGTTTGCCGTAGGGCAAGAGAAACTCTCCCGTGCGATCAAGCGGATCGAAGATGAGTTGGGAGAACGCCTTAGTGAATTGGACAAGCAAGGCAAGATTGTCGAAATGCAGCGTCTCAAACAGCGATGCGAATTCGACCTCGAAATGCTTCAGGCGACAGGGATGTGTAAGGGGATCGAAAACTACTCCCGCCATCTCACCGATAAATTGCCCGGAGAAGCCCCCTATACCCTACTAGACTATTTCACTCTGCATCACGATAAATTTCTCATTATCGTCGATGAGAGCCATGTGAGTCTCCCGCAGTTTCGGGGGATGTTTGCGGGAGATCGGAGCCGCAAAGAGGTTCTCGTCGATTACGGTTTCCGCCTTCCCAGTGCACTCGACAACCGCCCCCTGATGATCGATGAGTTTATGCACAAAGCGCCTCACTATATGTTTGTCTCCGCTACCCCTGCCGCGCAAGAGATCGAGATCAGTACCACCATCGCCCACCAGATTATCCGTCCGACCGGATTGCTCGACCCGATCATCACCATCAAGCCGAGTGAAAATCAGGTAGAAGATCTACACGATGAGATCAAAAAAACGGTCGCGCTCGGAGATCGGGTTCTCGTCACCGTACTCACCAAAAAAATGGCCGAAGCCCTCACCAAATACCTCGCCGATTTGGGGATCAAAGTGCAGTATATGCACTCCGAGATCGACGCCATCGAGCGCAATCAGATCATCCGAGGTCTCCGTGTCGGCGATTTTGACGTTCTCATCGGGATCAATCTCCTACGAGAAGGGTTGGATTTACCGGAAGTAAGCCTCGTCGCTATTTTAGATGCCGATAAAGAAGGTTTCCTGCGTTCTGAAACAGCACTGATTCAAACCATCGGACGCGCCGCGCGGAATGAACACGGGCGGGTCATCCTGTACGCCCAAAAGATCACCGGATCGATGGAACGCGCTATCGCGACCACGACCAAACGCCGTGCAATCCAAGAAGCGTACAATACCAAACACGGCATTACGCCGACAACAACCAAGCGCTCCCTTGATGAGAATCTTAAACTCGAAGATGTAGGTGATTTATACAATCGCTCTAAAAAAGCGAAAACCCTCCCTGCGGCAGAACGTAAAAAACTGATCGAAGAGCTGAATCTCAAGATGAGAGAAGCGGCTAAAAAACTGGAATTCGAAGAAGCAGCGCGTTTACGCGATGAAATAGCAAAGATACGGAAACTATAAAAATTAAAAAGGAGAAAGCGCGGTTCACTGCGCGTGGGCTTCCTGCCTAAAGAAGCTCAGCGTTAGCGTAGACACAGGGGTTTTACTCCTGTGGCGTTAAAAATCAAATGGATGATATGTTAAACAACCTCTCGACGTACGGCTACATTGTACTCTTTCTCTATTCCCTTGGCGGGGGGTTTGTCGCCTTATTGGGTGCGGGAGTTCTCAGTTTTATGGGAAAAATGGATCTGTCTCTCTCCATTGCAATCGCTTTTAGTGCAAACTTCATCGGCGATTCACTCATGTTTTACATGTCCCGATATCACAAAAAAGAGATGATGGAATATTTTAGAAAACATCGCCGTAAACTCGCATTTTCCCATCTTCTTCTCAAAAAACACGGCTCATGGATCATTATCATTAAAAAATTCATATATGGGCTCAAGACGCTTGTCCCTATCGCTGTCGGGTTAACCAAATACGATTTTTGGAAATTCAGCGGCTATAACGCACTGGGTGCAGCCATTTGGGCAGTTATTGTCGGTGGGGGAAGCTATCTTTTCGGCGGGGCCTTGATCGAAGGGTATAAAATTGTGGCGGATAAACCGTATTTGGCTCCGGTTATGTTGATCATTGTCGGTGGAAGTGTTTGGTTTTATCTCTCGTTAGCAACAAAAAAACAAAAATAGAAAAGAAGCTGAGTGTGGATGGGGAGGAGGGATTCGAACCCCCGAATGACTGGACCAAAACCAGTTGCCTTACCGCTTGGCGACACCCCAATGTTGAGAGGGGAATTGTAGAAAAATTCCCCTTAAGAAAGTTTTATACGGATTAAAACAATAGTTTTTCTTCGGTTTTCGGCCCTTGTTCTTGCGTAGTATCCGGTGCCATTGACGTGTCAGTATACTCTTCAGTACCGTTTGCGTCATTAACCGGTGCACGGTAAACCCCTGCCGGAAGGTCAAAGTAGCGTTTGGTATTTGGATAAATACGTAACATATCTTCATAATAATAGCGGAAAACCGGACCGGCTGCCCGTCCACCGGTTTCACTGCGGCGCATCGGCGTATTGTTATCATTTCCGAACCAAACAACCGTCTCTACGGTCGGTGAATATCCTACAAACCACGCATCGACGTTATTATTGGTCGTTCCGGTTTTACCGGCAATCTCCATCCCTCCGACACGGGCTGTGGTCCCCGTACCGTGACTGACAACATCTTTTAAAATAGAGGTCATCAGATAGATTTGTTCAGGGGTATTGACTTGACGGCTTTTGTTTTCATATCGGATCGTCTCCCCTTTTGGAGTAATGACCTGACGTATCAACATAGGATTGGTCAAAGCTCCTCCGCTCGAAAACATCGTATAGTATTTCGCCAAATCGATAGGGGAAATAGAGATTGTTCCCAATGCAATCGAGAGATCGGGTGGAAGGTTTTCGGTAATACCGTAACGTCTAAGCCCCTCTACCACTTTTTGAAATCCCATATCACTGACCATATTAATCGTTGCAAGGTTACGAGAATGGGTCAGGGCATTACGGATCGTAACCATCCCTTTATACTCATTTTTATAGTTTTTCGGCTGCCACGTTTTTTCCTCACCGTCATCACCCGCATAGGTATAAGTACGTGCGATGTCGGGAACCATAGAAGAGGGGGACATTCCACTGTCCAATGCTACTTGATAAATAAACGGTTTAAATGCCGAACCCGGTTGGCGCTTTGCCTGCGTTACACGGTTGAAAGGGCTGAGTGAATAATCATACCCCCCAACCATCGCTAAAATCTCTCCGTTACGGGGATCAAGACTGATAAGGGCACCGTTGAGCTGACGCTGCATATTCTCATCCAAATCTCCCGCTTCCTGTGCCCGTTTTAAAATCTCATCACGACCCGATTGAAGGGCTTTGTACCCCGATTCTTGAAGTCTCATATCGATGGTGGTGTAAATCTTGTAGCCGCCGCTGCGGATATCGGGAAACGCATCACCGAGTTGACGCATTACCTCATCGATAATGTAGGGGCCCGAGTTTTTGCTGAGGGTATCGTTATAAACTTTCGGTCGTTCCTGTGTCGCTTTTTCATAGGTGGCTTGATCGATCCATCCCAACTCATACATACGCCCGATAACACGGTTGGCCCGTCCGAGAGAGAGCTCATAGTTTCGGGTCGGAGAATAGAAATTCGGAGCTTTCGGAAGACCGACCAGCATTGCGATCTCTTTTAGACTGAGATCTTTAAGCGGTTTGCGGAAATAGCCATCCGCTGCCGTTTTAATTCCGTAGTATCCGTGCCCTAAATAGATTTCATTGAAATAACGCTCTAAAATTTGTTCTTTGCTCAACTCTTGCTCAATACGGATCGAGTAGAGAACCTCTTTGAATTTACGGGAGAATTTCTTCTCACGGGTCAAAAGGGTATTTTTAACCAACTGCTGCGTGATGGTACTCGCCCCCTCTTTGAGCTTTCCGGCACTCACGTCTTTGATGATCGCACGCATAACTGCATCAGGATTCACCCCGTGATGTTCAAAAAACATCGTATCTTCGATTGCCAAAAGTGCCTCAATAAGACGCGGAGGAATGTTTTCATACGAGACGTAATAGCGGTGTTCATCGCTAAAAAGGTTGGCAATTTTATTTCCGTTACGATCGTACACTTCGGTCGTTAGACGCGGTTGATACTGAATCAGTTTTTGAGTTTCGTATTCAAACGAGTAAATAAGATACCCTAAAAAAACGATCGGAATCATCACAACAAACGCGATTGTAATCATAAAATATTTTTTCATTCTCACCCTTAGCGGTACTTCTTCATAGGAGTTGATCAATTTCTAAATTCCCTGGTTTTAAATTCAGCGTCGATTAACGCTTGGGTATATTTCTCTTTGGGCTCACGCGTAATCTCATCGATTTTCCCTTGTTCGATGACGCGCCCCTCTCTCAAAACGCAAATATCTTCGCACAATGACGATGCCACCCCCATATCATGGGTAACAAACAGCATCTTAAAGCCTATTTTTTCTTGCAATGTTTTCAGCAATTCAACCATAGCCTCTTTTGAAGCAGGGTCCAACGCCGTTGTCGGCTCATCCAGCAATAATAGCTTGGGATTCGAGCCTAAAGCGATTGCAACCACTACCCTCTGAAGCTGTCCTCCTGAGAGTTCGGGAGGAAACCGATCCAATAGCGATTCATCCAAACCCAGCAGAGCAAATAACCCAATACTCTGCTCTTTTGGGAGAAACATTTGATCTTTGATCCGTGTGAGCGGCGATAACGCGGTAAACGGATTTTGGGGAACCAAAGCGATACTCTGGCCCCGCTGCCATTCAAAATCACACTGTTTCTCAATCAAAACGTCCAATGCCGGATCCGAAAGTCCCAAAAGAGCTTTAAGCGTTAACGACTTACCGCTTCCGCTTGCTCCCACTAATGCCAATGAACGCCGAATCTCAAATGCAATATCCACCAGCACGTCACCTGCGTGAGTGATTTTGAGCTGATCGATACGAATCGTATTCATGATGCTATTTTACCCAAATCTGCGTTAATCGCTCACACACCTGAGCCAAATGCGCTTCATCCATTTCAAGGCGTGCGATGAGGCGGAGGATCGCTTTTTTCACCGTTGGCTGCCGAATCGCCCCGACGTGTGTCCCCATCTCATTTTTGAGCTGCGCCTGTAACCGCATCACTTCACGATTATCCCCGATGACAATCGGAACAATCAACCCAGCACATTCAAGTCCCAGTATCGCTTTAACAATCCTTTGACGGGTACTTATTTGATCGCGCAGCTCTTCTGTATGAGTTTGTATAAATTGCAGGGCATGATAGGCGAGCGCCGTATCATAAAGCGAGGGAGCCGTCGCATAAATCACGTTTTTGGCACGGTTAATGAGATAGTCGCTGATATGACGTGAGGAGAGGACATAAGCACCGAAACTTCCGTACGCTTTGCCCAGTGTCCCCATCTTAATCATCAATGGTGTCGGTGCAATTGTATAATAATCGAGTATCCCCATCAGATGTTCCCCGATTACCCCGCTGCTGTGCGCTTCATCCAAAATCAAAATGGCGTCATGTGCTATTGAGAGTTCGATAATCTCTCGGGGCACACAGTCACCCCCCATCGAATAAATCCCCTCAACCGCGACAATAATCCGTTTCCCCCGTGCATGCAAAAGCTCTGATTCAAACGCGGCTACATCGTTATGGGAGAAAAAGATCACCTCACCCTCACACATACGCGCACCCGCAACACCGCTGGCATGATACTCCTCATCCATAAGCAGTACATCCCCTTTGCGGACAAGCGCTTCGATCAATCCGACATTGGCGTTAAATCCGCTCCCCATAACGATCCCCGATTCAAAACCGTTCGCTTCGCATAATGCTGACTCAAATTCCGCATGAATAGGATGATAGCCGTTTACGAGCATCGAAGCTTTGGGCGCATGGTCACTGTGGCGGGATAGAGTTTCACACGCCTTTCTATGGAGTTCTTTCTTATGCGCCAACCCTAGATAATCGTTCGATGCGGCATCGATGAGTGAAGCATCACGAACATGACGTTCACGGTAACGGCCGGAACGTTTCAGAGCATTAAGCTCGCTTTTGTAGGGATTATTCATCGGGTGGCGGGAAGCTGTGCTATGTATTCTCGAATCTCGCGGATACGTTCATCATCGGCCGGATGGGTCGAGAGAAATGCGGGCGGCTTTTGAGAACTTTTCGATAAACGCCCCATATTTTCCCAAAACTTGAGCGCTTGGGCGGGATTATAACCCGCTTTGTACATCAAATACACCCCGATTTGATCGGCTTCATGCTCGAATTTCCGGCTGTAAGGGAGGATAAGTCCCACTTGGGAAGTTACTCCGTACGCTTGAGCGTAGAGGTTTTGGTATTGTGCGGGAACATTTAACGCTGCGGCTAATACCTGTGCACCGATATTGCTCGCACTTTGCATCGACATTCTCTCTGCCCCATGGCGGGCAAGTGCATGGGCTATCTCATGTCCCATCACGGTAGCGATTTGATCGTCGTTTTCGGTAATTTTCAAAATCCCCGTGTAAAAAAAGACTTTCCCTCCCGGCAGACAAAAAGCATTAGGCGTATCATCTTGGATCACGGTAAATTCCCAGGCAAAATCACTCCGTCCGCTTACCGCAGCGATTTTCTCACCGATTCGTTTTACCCGCTCTTGGAGTTTTTTATCGGTACTGATTTTAGAGGTTTCTACGACTTTCTTTGCCTCGGTAGCACCCAAAGCCATCTCTTGATCGGGAGAGATCATCATAAACTGGGTACGGTTGGTCACCGGTGTTTTGATACATCCGACCAACAATAATCCTACAAGTACTGTGGATAGTAATTTCATCGCATCCTCCTATAGAAACGCTCTTAAGACTTCAACCGACAATCCCATTGCCGTACTCTCGAAGCCTCGAACTTCACGAATATAAGGTTTACAGAATCCCTCCACCATACACGCTCCCGCCTTACCTCGCCACTCACCACTGTGCAGATATTCCTCAATTTTTTGGGAGTCAAAAACATCAAAAAAATAGTGGGTCGAAGAGATATCCACTAATTCTAAACGGGGAGTTTTATAGATCATACAGGTAATAATAGCGACATCCGAACCGCTTTGCATCTCTAAGATCGCTCTCGCATCCGCTTCGTCTTTGGCTTTGCGCAAAATCTTGCCGTGTGCCGTTACAACCGTATCGGCGACAAGGAGAGGATAATCATTACAACCGAACTTTTCTAAATTAACGCGGTATTTTCCGAGTGTCGCTTGGTAAACAAAGTTTTTAGGAGAGGAGGCGAGTATAGAGTCTTCATCAAAATCGACTGACTCTTGAAGAAACGGAATACCTGCCGCTCTTAGAAGTTCAGCGCGGGTAATCGAAGAAGAGGCAAGACGAACCATTAAATCCCTTTGTCATCCTGAACTTGATTCAGGATCTAAGATTGCGGATCAAGTCCGCAATGACGTTAATACGCATTTCTTAATACAACACCGATAAAGATAGCGGTAATACCCAACACGATATTCACCGGAACCATATATTGTGCGATAAGAGCGAGCATCTCTTTGGCTTTTTCGAGATTTCCCTCTTTGAGTGCTGTTTCTGCTTTAGCTCGACGCCACATCATAGCACCCAAATTCAACGCCATAATAAGCCAAATCGCCTCTTTGATATGAATCGTATTATACAAACTCATCGCGTATTCATCGATAACATTTCCCATTGGGTCCATCGCTGCGGCACGGAATCCGAGTCCTACCGCCATTAGCACTGCAGTTACGATTAAAACAATCACGAACGGCGTCACAATCGCAAAAAGACGTTTCAACGTATGGGCTGCACGTTCTAGTCGTAGTTTCGGATCACTAATGAGTGAGAGTGATTGATGGGTTGCAAAACGGATAGCGATCATTCCCCCTACCCAGATTACCGCACTGATAACATGCAAAAAAACGATGAGGGTACGGTGATGCGCAAATGTTTCGACTAAAAACTCTTTCATTATGAAAGTTCCTTCGTTACATACGCCAATGCCGCCTCTTTGGCCTCCGTGAGTTTAGAAGCGTCTTTTCCACCCGCTTGAGCGAAATCAGGACGTCCGCCGCCACCGCCGCCGAGGATCGGTGCGATGGTTTTGATCCAATCACCTGCTTTAACAGTCGTGTTTTTGGCACCTGCTGCGAGAAGCACTTTATCGTCTTTGATTTGGAAAAGGATCACCGCAACCGATTCATGCGCATTTTTAAGCTCATCAATCCGCTCTTTGATATCGCCTGCCGTGAGTTCGGCAACAACAACTGCGGTATTGCCCATCATACTCACGGAGAGTTCTTCTTTAGTGCTTGACGCCAATACCGACATCTCAGACTTGAGCGTTTTAACCTGCTCTTTAAGACGCTCAATCCCTGCTAATACATCGCGGTTTTTAACCGATGCTTCTACTTCTTCGAGTAAATGTCGATTCGCTTTAAAGAGGTTGTAAGCGGCATTTCCGCACACTGCTTCGATACGACGAACACCTGCACTGACACCGCTCTCTTTTACGATGACAAACGTCCCGATGGTTGCCGTGTTATCGACGTGGATACCGCCGCAGAACTCGACCGATGCCGTTCCGAAATTGACGACGCGTACCGTATCGCCGTATTTTTCACCAAACTGCGCTTTCGCCCCGCTTTTTTTCGCTTCATCGATGCTCATTTCACGCGTCATCCCTTCCAATGCATGGAAGATATGATAGTTCACCCGCTCTTCGACGAAAGCGATCTCCTCGTGTGACATCGCTTTAGGGTGTGAGAAGTCAAAACGGAGACGATTGTGTTCAACCAGTGAACCCGCTTGGGAGATATGTTCCCCCAACTGCTCATATAATGCCGCGTGCAACAAGTGGGTTGCCGAGTGGTGTTTTGCGATCTCGTTACGTGATGGATCGACAATCGCTTCGACGCTCTCACCGACACTCAATGTTGCTTTAGTCTCAATATGTGAGAGGTTCAACCCGTGGAATTTTTTCGTTTCGGTTACAACCGCTTTCTCTCCGAGAGTTCCAATATCGCCGCTTTGTCCGCCGCTTTCCGCATAAAACGGAGTCTCTTCCAAAAGAACCCATCCGCTCTGGTGAGCGTGCAACTGATCAACGCGCTCAAAATTCTCACCCAAAAGGGCTTGGATTTTGACCGGGGCTTTCGTATACGCGTATCCGATAAAGGAGTTGACACCGAACGTCTCAAGAAGGGTTTTAAAATCCCCCTCGACGTGTGCGTCACCTGAGCCTTTCCATGCCGCTTTTGCCCGTTTGCGCTGTTCTAACATCAGTGTTTCAAACGTCTCAACATCGAGGGCGAGATGTTTCTCTTTCAACATATCCTCAGTCAAATCGAGAGGGAATCCGAATGTATCGTAGAGTTTAAACGCCACTTCACCGCTAAAGGTCTCTTTGGTATTTTTCAACTCTTCATTAAAGAGTTCGATCCCCGACTGAATCGTTTTGAAAAAGCGCTCCTCTTCGAGCATGATTTGCTCTTTTAGAACACTTAGTTTTTCGACGATATACGGATATTGTTTCCCCATCAGTTCGGCGACGGTGTCGGCAACCTCAAACATAAACGGTTTGGTAAATCCGAGCAAGTAACCGTGACGAACCGCACGACGCAAGATTCGGCGAAGAACGTATCCCCGCCCTTCATTCGAAAAGTTTGTCCCCTGCGCGAGGAGGAAAGTAGCCGTACGGATATGATCGGCGATAACACGGTACGACGCACCGCTTGCATAGGTATAGGGTTTACCGATAAGGGCTTCAACTTTACGGATAATCGGCATAAAGAGGGTTGAATCGTAGTTGCTCAATGCCCCCTCTAACACTGCGGTCGCACGCTCTAGCCCCATCCCCGTATCGATAGAGGGTTTCGGAAGAGGTTTCAACTCACCCTTGGCATTACGCTCATATTGCATGAAAACGAGGTTCCAGATCTCCAAGAAACGATCCCCGTCTCCCCCCATATAGTCTTCCGGCCCGTTAAAATGTTCCGCACCCTGATCAACAAAAATCTCCGAACATGGTCCGCACGGTCCGGTATCACCCATCTGCCAGAAGTTGTCTTTATCTCCCAAGCGCATAATGCGGTCGGCGGAAATGTGTTTTTTCCAAATTGCTTCGGCTTCATCATCGCTCTCATGGACGGTTACCCAGAGTTTATCGACGGGGAGTTTCATCACTTTCGTGACAAATTCCCACGCATGGGCAATCGCTTCTTCTTTGAAATAATCCCCGAAACTGAAGTTTCCGAGCATCTCGAAAAACGTGTGGTGACGCGCCGTATGACCGACATTTTCTAAGTCATTATGCTTGCCCCCGGCACGGATACAGGTTTGGGCGCTGGTCGCACGCGGATTGGCAGGGATAGGGATATCGCCCGTAAAAATAGACTTAAACGGAACCATACCGGCATTCGTAAAAAGGAGGGTTGCATCATCGGGTACGAGGGGAGAACTCGGAACCCGTGCGTGTTGTTTTGATTCAAAAAAGGCCAAAAAGGCTTCGCGGACATCCATCATGGTTTACTCACAGTATTGGTAAAAATTGCGCGATTATAGCGAAAGATGGCTTTCTTTTCTTTTTCACAAGAAAAGAAACAAAAGAAAATCGCCCTCACACCAAAGCGCTGGCGGTACGCTTGTGCACTACTGCACGCGACCTTGCTTTTGGTGTGGTGTGAGGGCATAATTTATTTAACTCACTAATTTTCGCAAAGCGAAAACAAATAACAATCCCCGCGATTCAATACCTAGAGCCGCTCTGGAGGCAGTAGTGCCGAGAGGAACGAGCGTTCTTGAATCGCGGTATGCTCTTTTGGTACTTTTCTGACTAAACAGAAAAGTAGATAACTTTTTTCTAAAAAAGTTGACATAAAAGTATAGAAATGATACTATTTTTATATCTAAATACAAAAGAAGTGAGAACCTCATCGTGATTTTCGAGTTTGATCCTGACAAAAGTAGTTCCAATCTACACAAACACGGCATCGACTTTGAAAGAGCACAGTTATTATGGGGTGATCCTAATGCACTTGAAATAAAAGCCAAAAGCGATAGTGAAAGCCGTTATGCACTTATTGGCAAGATCGAAGACAAAATTTGGATCGCGTTTTATACCTATCGCAGTGATAATGTTCGATTGATTTCGGTACGTCGAACGAGAGAAAATGAAAAAAGGATTTATGATGAAAGCTGAAGAATTAGACGAATTATTTGACTCAGGTGAAGATATAAGTGAGCATCTCGATCTCACTACTGCCAAACGAATCGGTACACAACCAAAAAAAGTGAATGTTGATTTTCCCGAATGGATCGTCAATGCACTCGACATCGAAGCCAAAAAGATCGGGGTGACACGTCAATCGATTATAAAGGTTTGGATTGCGGAACGGTTAAAAGAGGAACAGACGCACAAGGCGAGTTAAAACGCTTTCCGTTCGTGGTGAGCCTGTCGAACCATGAACAACCCTTCGACATACCCTATAGGGCACGTGAGCTCAGGGCGAACGGGCGAAAGATTATTCGTCATTCCCAACTCAATTGGGAATCCAGCTCTCATTTTACATATCAATTCAAAAAAAGAAAAGTGAAGATAGAATACATAATTCTTATTTAATAAAATTAACTAATTATCTGAGTTATAATTCTTTTATATTAGATTCAATTGAGGTAACGGATGACTATTAAAGCTTTTAATCGAATTGCAATACTGTTGTTAATCATACTCTTGCTTTCAAATTTAATTTACAAAGCTATCATATCTCCATATAATTTTTTTGATTCTCTAGACATAAATTTAAAAGTTTTAATTAGTTTTGTATTAATGTATTTTCTCGGTGATTTTTTACTATCAAAAAAAATAATAAATAATAATGTGCCAAACAATACCATATTTACTTTGGGAATGATAATCTTCCTTTTTAGTATATATACAGTTTCAGATATAGGATTTTACAGTGATACTCTCTTTATGTTCAGAAACTTTAGTGTTAGCACTATATTATCTGCTACTAATTACAATCTAATTGCAATACTTCTAGCATGGGTCGCAATAATGATTGCAAATTTAATGCTAAAACATAGCCTTACATCTTCAAAAAAAGATTCTCATCAACCTCTACATGTAGACAAAATCATTACTTATTTGGTTTTATTGTTTGGATTTCTTTTTATTTGGAACTCATGCTTTATGGAATGCATAGGTGTTTGGAAGCTCGCTAATTCAAATTTAGATGTAATGAATAAGTCAGCATGGTTCTCAAGTGCAAAGTTTCTAATAATACAACTCTTATCACTTTTAATCTATTGGAGAATCATATTGTCATTGCAAACCAAATATCCCTATCATTTTACAAATAACTATATTCTTTTAATAACTGCAATATTTATATTGGTAGGTGCATATAGCTTTAATGCTTTTATGTATCAATTAACTTTTATTACATTATTATCCGAAAGATACGAAGTTTGGAGCCTAATTCACATATTGTTTATGCCGATTTTAATTGGATTTTACTTCTTTTCTTTGTATATTACACGCAAAAAGAATACTTAAAAAAATCGCTTTATTTTAGGGTATTCATGGTTCGACAAGCTCACCACGAACGGGGATGGATCCCCGACCTGATCGGGGATGACGAAGAAAAAAATAAATAGATTCCGTGTCAAGCACGGAATGACAGGAAGAGTTACGAAAACGCCCGATTAAGGGCACTAAACATCGCTTTAATCGACGCAACGGTGATATCGTTATCACACCCTACCCCGAAAAATTTCTCCAAACTCTCCGTCTGAATTTCGATATAGGCTACCGCCTCGGCACTGGAAAGCTCTCCGCGTGAATGTTCCGAGTACGAGAGAATTTTAAAATTGTGCGAATACTCTACCATCAACGCATTTTTACACGCATCGATCGGTCCGTTCCCCTGTCCTTCGCTTCGGATCGTTTTGCCATTATGCGTGTACTCCAACACGCATTTAGCCGAGTGCTCTTTGGCACTCTCCGAGAGAACTGAATAATCGACAAACTCGATGTCATGCGGTTCCCCGAAATAGGTCTTCTCAAAAATCTCTAAAATCTCTTCGCTTGAGAGTTCGCGTCCCGCTTCGTCCGTTACTTTTTGGACAATGGTTCCGATTTCAGGGTGCATTTTTTTCGGCAGCGAATAGCCGAATTTATCTTCGAGTACGTAGGCAACTCCCCCTTTGCCCGATTGGGAATTGATACGAATAATCCCCTCGTAGTTGCGCCCAACATCCTGAGGATCGATTGGAAGATACGGTACTTCCCAGAATGCATCGTCTTTGGCACGCTGATACGCCAACCCTTTATTGATCGCGTCTTGGTGAGAACCTGAAAACGCCGTATATACGAGTTCACCGACATAGGGGTGACGCTCATGGGTTTTCATATCGGTGCACTCTTCGACGACTCGAACCACCGTCTCTAAATCGCTGAAATCAAGCTCCGGATCAACCCCTTGGGTGTACATGTTGAGCGCGAGGGTGATGATATCGACGTTTCCGGTGCGCTCGCCGTTAGAGAGCAACGTCCCCTCGACACGATCTGCCCCCGCGAGCAACGCCAACTCCGTCGCCGCAACCGAGGTTCCACGGTCATTGTGGGTGTGGGTCGAGATCAGCACATGCTCACGGTTGCTCAAATGTCGGCTCATCCACTCGATCTGATCGGCATAAACGTTCGGTGTCGCCATCTCGACCGTCGCCGGAAGGTTAATCACCACTTTACGCTCTGCACTAATCCCCCAGCGTTCGGTCACGGCGTTACAGATACGGGCGGCAAATTCCAACTCCGTCCCCGTAAAACTCTCAGGGGAGTATTCGAGCATGATTTCGCC
>NZ_MIBT01000053.1:0-28779 GCF_001829605.1 Sulfuricurvum sp. RIFCSPLOWO2_12_FULL_43_24
ACTTTTGATTATTGCCGTCGTTTTTTTACCGCTCTTGACACTCGAAGGGCTTGAAGGGAAACTTTTTGCACCCGTGGCGATGACGATCGTGTTTGCCCTCTTGGGTTCATTGATCCTCTCTCTCACCGTCATTCCGGTTGTCGCATCGTTGCTTCTCAAAACGGTTCCACATTCTGAAACTCGATTGGATCGTTTTTTTGCACAGTTGTATGCTCCGACACTCAATTTTGCCTTGACTCGAACCAAAACGCTCTTTATCGGAGCGATACTCTTTTTAGTTCTAAGCTTTTCCCTGTTTGGATTGGTGGGTAAAACGTTTATGCCGACACTGGATGAGGGGGATTTGATTTTAATTGTTGAACCGATGCCTTCTATCTCATTGGAAGCGTCCAAAGAGCTTAATTTGGCCATTCAAAAAGAGCTTCTTAACACAATTCCGGAGATCAAGACTATTGTTGCGCGAACGGGGACGGATGAACTGGGATTGGATCCTATGACACTGAATCAAACCGATACGTTTTTGATCCTAAAGCCTAAAGAAGAGTGGAAGGCAAAAAGCAAAGAGGAGATCATGGAAAATATTATGATTGCTCTTAAACCTTTTACGGGGGTAGGGTTTAGCTTTACTCAGCCCATTGATATGCGTATCTCGGAAATGTTGACGGGAACACGCGGTGATTTGGCGGTCAAAATTTTCGGTACCGATATTGATACGCTGAATACGCTCAGCGCAGAGGTGGGGACGATTTTAGAAGGGATTAATGGCTCCAGCGAAGTCGTGGTTACCCTAAACGAGGGGATAAACTATCTCAGTATTACCCCTGATAGGCTGGCGACAGCAAATACGGGAGTAAGCAGCGGCGAATTGCAACAATTTTTAAAAGCCTCATTGGAAGGGATTATTGTCGATACCGTTCCTCAGGGCAATGCACGCACCCCCGTTATGATCCGTTTGGATAGTGATATCGCGCAGAATTACGAGAAGTTTAGCGCTTTAGAGATCCCTTTGAGTGAAGGGGGAAGCGTTCCATTGGCAAGTGTGGCTACGATAGAGGAGACCGAGGGGCCGGTACAAGTCCTTCGAGAAAATAATGAGCGTCTGAGTGTGGTGCGCTCCAATGTAGAAAACCGGGATTTGGTCGGATTTGTCGAAGAGGCGAAACAAAAAATCAATGAGGGGATTCAACTCCCGAAGGGATACCATATCGTTTACGGCGGAGAGTTTGAGAATCAGCAACGTTCATCTGCACGTTTGATGGCCGTGGTTCCGGTGAGTATCGGAGTGATATTCCTGATTCTCTTTTTCACCTTCCGATCGGTGAGCACTACCTTGCTTATCTTGTTAAATATCCCTTTTGCTGTGACGGGGGGGATTATCTCGCTTTTCTTGAGCGGCGAGTATCTCTCTGTTCCGGCATCGGTCGGATTTATTGCACTTTTCGGGATTGCGGTACTCAACGGGGTTGTGATGGTGAGTTATTTTAATACTCTTCTGGGGAACGGGTTGACGATCGATGATGCGGTTGCTGAGGGGGCGCGCCGACGGCTCCGTCCGGTATTGATGACGGCATTTATCGCGGCACTTGGACTGTTACCGCTGTTATTTGCCTCCGGTGTGGGAAGTGAGATCCAAAAACCATTGGCAATCGTTGTTTTGGGGGGATTGGTGACATCGACCATTTTGACCCTGTTGATTTTACCGCCGGCTTTTAAAATGATCTATAAACGAGGACAAAAATGAGCTTGAACAGACTAGATATGTATTTTGAAATCGCGAATAAAGATACATTGGTTGATTTATTGTTAGAAGAAGGATATGATGATTTTTATTTTTTCCCTTGTAACCGCTACGGTGCCGGAGCCTTTTTGGTCAGCACGGAAGAACAAGTAAGCGCTAGGCGGGATTTTGGATTGTTTCGCCTTTTTTTGCAACAATCTGAAGCGATTGTACTGGCGTTAGCTATCAAAAAAGAATTAAAAGACAAAACGATTAAAATATTCATAGATGAGGTAAAAGAGCTGTAAATGCGTATTTTAATTGCAGATGATGAACCTGAACTGCTTGAACTGCTAAAGCTCTCATTAGGAAATAATGAGTGGATAATCGATACCGTTTCAAACGTTGAAGAGGCCAAGCACTATCTTGATGCGTATCATTACCAAGTATTTTTGGTGGATCGAACGTTTCATGGAAAAGATCGTGTTCAAGAACTGATCAACTATGGCAAAAACAAAAATCTTCTGATGGGTATTTTGGTCCTGAGTGCATTGGGAAGTATTGATGAAAAAGTACAGGGGCTTGAGTATGGTGCGGACGATTATCTCGAAAAACCATTTGATATTAAAGAGTTACGTGCTCGTCTTATTGCTCTTGCGCGACGCTTTGCACCTACGTTTCTTCAGCTGCATGGATTTACCATTGATACGACGAAACAAATAATCTATCAAGAAGAGACAAAAATCATCCTCTCCAAAAATGAACACGCCCTTTTCTTTTTTTTGTTGAATCACGCTTCGATCGCTTCACGGGATGAAATCATGGATGCACTTTATGACAATCCCCAAAATATTACCCCCAACGCAATCGATGAATTAGTTGCACGACTCCGTAAAAAGCTTCATCCTTCAATGATCAAAACAATCAAAACACGAGGATATGCTGTTGAAATATAGAAGTCGAGTACCTCTTAAGATTAAAATTGCTTTTATTTTTTCAATACTCATGGCAATTGCCTTTAGTCTCAACTGGATGGTAGCACTCCAAACGATGCGCAGTGAAAAAACCAATGACCTGCAAAAGGTGCTCAAGCATTTGTTAAATGAGAGTAAGAGTGATTATATACCGCAACCGCTCACCCCAAACAGTTGTCTTACTTTTTTATATGCTATTCCCCATAATCAGATGATTTTGAACGATTCAGAGGCATCAAATCTACGTTTTCTCGTTTCAAGTGATCCCTACGTCGCACGAGAAAATGAGGTCGTTTCCTCAGTGCAACAGCTCAATGGTATTTATCTTAATGCTATTAGCGATACACAAAAAATCAAGTTTGCACTTGATAAATATGGGCAAAAACTTCTTATACGCTATGTGCTTTCATTATTGGTGATTTTACTGATCAGTATTATTTTACTTGATTATTATATGAAACCTTTGGCCATTTTAGCGCAAAAAACACATGAGTGGAACAGTAAAAAACCGTTCGATTTTTCGCTCAATAATCCTGGAAAAGAAATTGAAGAGGTCTCCTATGCCTTTAGTGCATTGATAGGGCGTTTGGAAAACTATCGTACTAAAGAGGCTGAATTATTCAAAGAAGCGGCGCATGAGCTCAAAACTCCTTTGGCACTGATGCGCTCCAGACTCGATGTTTATCAAAGCAATAATGACTATAGTAAAGATAAATTTACGGATGATTTAGGTCATGACATCGAGAGACTGACCAGTGAACTTAAAAATGTACTTTTTTTAGAGAGTTCAGATTTTGAAGAGGCAAGCACAATCGATATTATCACAACATTTAAGGCGCTTAAAACTAAAATGGAAATATTGATTCAACGCAAACAATTAACGCTTCAATTGCCGCAGAATTCTTTTTCAGTTAAAGCTCCTGAGAAACTCTTGATTAAAGTTTTGGGCGCTCTGCTCGAAAATGCTATTACTTACGCGCAAGAGAACAGCACTGTTGAAATTGGGTGCGATCCGATAAGCCGCAATATAGTGATTAGCAATACCATTGGAGCGGAAAAATATTTGTTCAGTTCAAAGATTGGAGAGAAAATGTTAAAACGGCTAAGCCGTGAAGTAGGATTTGATTACACGATCAAAAGTGATGAGCAGTCTTTTCAGATCACTTTAGTCTTTTAAAACAGATAATCGGCGATGATCCGAACGTTTGTCTCATCGTACGCTTTGCTTTGATACAGTGATGTACTGCTACTGTCGTAATCGATTAGAGCAAAGCGAGTCCGTAGGCGAAACTCTTTGCGCGGCTGATAGGTTGCATCGATGTTGACCTCGTCCGAATCGGGACGGGGATTTTGGGTGAGGGATGCGGGGTTGGATTGGATCGCATCGCTTTGATCGATCCTCATATACTTGGCGGAAATCTCGAACGTCGAATCGGGTCGATAGGTGAGTACACTGCCGTAGGCTTCCGCTCCCGCATTTTCACTCTCGCCGTCGATCTGCAAATCGGTGTAGGTGATAAAGGCTCCCCATCCCATCTTCTCATACCGTCCCCCGCTCCCCAGAAGGCTCTGATCGCCGATGAGGGTGTAGAGAGCGCTCAGACTCCATTTCCCCTGTGTTAGCGTCCCTCTTAGCCCCAGAAGGTAGGTATTGACCTCTCCTGCGGCATTGGCTCCTACGCTGTGCTCATTTAGATATTGCAGTGCACCGGAGAGGGTTGTCCCCTCGGAGGATTTCCACATCTCATTATCGATGACTTGGAGATACGGGGCGTTCATCACATCGCGCACATAGGTATCGTAGAGTTCGATTTTCCATGGTGATGCAGGAGAATAGATCGCACCGAGAACGGCGATATTACGGTCAACTCCGAGTGAGTAGGTGGGTGAGACGAAGGTGTCGGAGGCTTTGTATTTCCATCCGGTGATGTAAGCGGCTTTTAGCGTGGTATGGCTCAAAGATCGGTTCTCGATATTGAGCGCTTCGAAACTGTTAGGGAGCATACGGTTGTAATAATCGTTTGCGAGAGGGAAGTCAAGGCGCTGACGTCCATAACGGATGAGGGTGTCATGCGCGCTGTATTGGAGGTACGCTTCGCCGAGAGTGTTGATGGAACTGCCATCAAGATTGAGGTTATGGGTTTGTCCCGATTCGGGCATTTGGGTCAATGCGCTCACTCCGTTGCTCGAAAAGAACGACACCCCTCCGCTGAATCCCTCATAGGGTGCTGTTTTATAGCTTAAAATCCCTCCGAGGGTGAAGGCGGTTCGGTCAGTGCGGAGTTCGCGATCTCCGTCATACCAAAAGGCGCGGAGCTGGCCGCTCACCTTCCCTTCTTTAAAGATATCCTCCAGCTCTTGCGCGGAGGATGAGAGACTAAGGAGCAGAGATAGGAGGAGTGAACGTTTGAACATCGATTATTTACCTTGTTTTACGTCTTTGAGTTTTTGTAAGAATCCCTCTGCCGTGGCACCGCCGACCATCATCCGTCCGATCTGTTTGCCGTTGGAGTCCAGAAAATAATAGGTCGGGGTACCGATGACTTGATAGCCGTATTTGTCGGGATACACCTCGACATCGATCTCCACGGGAATAAAAAAGTTTTTGACATATTCGGCAACGTCGTCGTTTTCATAGACGCTTTTTTTCATAATGTTGCACATTTTGCACGTTTTTTTCGAGAACATCAGCATTAGTATTTTATGCTCTTTTTTAGCCTGTTCCAACCCCTTCTCATACGAAGGTGCCCAATCGAGTTCGGCGAAGAGTGAACTGCTGATAAGTAAGAGGGCCAAGAGGATTTTTTTCATTTTGTCTCCAAAGTTTTAAGGTGGGATAAAAAGTCTTCGGCATTTTTGAATCCGATGAGATCACCGCCTTGGATCACCGTCCCGCTCTCATCGAAAAAGATCATGGCCGGAGGGCCGAATAATCCGAACCGTTTGGTCAGTGCTTTTTCGGCATCCGTGTCGGCGGTTACATCGGCACGCACTAAAACATAATCGTTCAGTGATTGTATCACAGCGGGGTCTTTAAACGTAATTGCATCGAGTTCTTTGCACGAACTGCACCAGTCGGCGTAGAAATCGAGCATCACTTTCTTCCCTTTGCTCTCTGCCAATATCGCATCGAGCTCTTCGGCAGAGTGGATCGTTTTAAACGCTAAAGCGGAAGCTGTTTTTTCGCTCAAAGCGCTTGGGGCTTCTGCTGAAATCGGAGCGAGGGGATTTGTCTCCCCTTTGAGTGCGCCGTAAAAGAGGATCAACCCGTAAGCAAGCATCATAATCGCCACCCCTTTGAGAAACGGTTTTATCCCTTTATGATTCCCTTGGAGGGATTCGAGCGCTCCCAGATAGATGGAGACAATGATGAGCAATGTCGCCCAAAGGAGCATGGAAACCGTTGGAGGGAGGATGCGCCCCAGCATCCAGATGGCGATCGCGAGCATCACGACACCGAAGATATGGGATACCGTATCCATCCATCCTCCCGGTCGAGGCATGTATTTTCCCGCGCCCGTTCCGATCAACAGCAATGGTATTCCCATTCCGATACTGAGGACGAAGAGTGCCGCACCACCGAGAAGTGCATTGCCGCTTTGACCGATGTAGACGAGGGCACCCGCAAGCGGAGGGGCAACGCAGGGTCCCACGATCAATGCCGATAAAAAGCCCATGATGGCGACCCCGATATAACCCCCCTTGGAACTGGCCTTTTCGGAAGATTTGGTGAGCTTGGTCTGCCATGAGGTAGGAAGGCCGATTTTAAAGTATCCGAACATGGAGACGGCAAGCCCTACGAAAAGGAGGGCAAACGTTGAAATAACCCACGGATTTTGCATCGCGATTTGGATATTCCCGCCGAAAAGTCCCGCTAATACTCCGGCAATCGTATAGGCAACTGACATAGAGAGGACGTATACCAAGGATAGGGTGAATCCCCGTCTGGCATTCATGTTTTTGCCCTGTGCGACAATGATCGAGGAGAGGATCGGAATCATCGGAAAAATACATGGGGTCAGAGAGAGGAGCAGTCCGAACGTAAAAAAGGTCAGCAGGATGAGCGGTACGTTCCCCTCGATAAACGTTTGGGTGATTTGGTCGGTTTCAGAGACGGTGATCGGGCTTTTTTTAGGTGCAGCGGGAGTGGCTTCTTTGAGAACCAGTGCCGAGGTTTCTATGTCGAAATTGAATGTCGTCTCCATCGGCTCGTAGCACAATCCCTGTTCCGAACACCCTTGATAGCTCAGAACGAGCGTTATCGGAACGATCTCATCCAGTTCTCTCGTCTTCGCCAATGCGATATCGATAGAGGGAGAGGTCAGATAGACTTTTTCGCCGTCATGATCGACTCCTTCGGGGAGAACGAGGCGGTCGATGATGATACCGCTGTTTTTCTCGACGATTTTTGCGCTTACTTTGGATTGGTAGAGATAGATATCGTGACCCAACTCTATCGTGGCGTTGATCGTACATCTTTTTTTCAGATGGGCAGTTGCCTGAAACGCCTCTTCGGGCATGAGGAATTTGGGTTCAGCAAACACAAAACTGTTGAAAATCAACAAAAACATAATGATATATTTCATCTATAGTATCCCTTTTGCATAGTTCAGTCCGTTTAAAATGTTAATACTTTATCGCTTTGGATAACCCAATCGGCAAGTATCTGCATTGTCGAGGAAACGCTCTCATCGAAATAGGGCTGATTTTTAAAAAGTCCGCATCGTGCGTTGCACGTACCGCAGGCTTGGAGGGAAATCCCCTCTTCATAAAGCTTTTTGAGCATATCGACCAAATCGTGATCGTAGCTTTCGGGTTTTTTAATGATGTCGCGAGCGAGATCGACCGCATCGTTCATCAAAAAAATATTGACCGCTTCACCGTTTTTATGAAGCGTTTTTGCCAGACGCAGAGCATTCCACGTCACATCGGAACCGTCATAGGGTTGGTGATTGAGGATAATTGTTGTCATAATCGTCTCCTTATTGCTCTTTGGTGAGGAGAGTAACTCCTAAGCCTGTCTCAATCGGATAACCTTCTTCCGCCCACCCTTTGAGTCCGCCTTTGAGGTTGGTCGCATTCACGAATCCGAGTTTCTTGAGGGTTTGAGCGGCTAACGCTCCACGGCTTCCGCCACGGCAATAGGTGACGATCAGCGCATTTTTGTCTTTGATTTTATTGAGCACTTCAAATTCGAGATTTCCGCGTGTGATCGCCATTGTGCTGGGTGCGTAGATTTCACCCTCTGCACGCTGATTTTCCTCGCGTACATCCATAACGATCACTTTTTTTTCAGCATCCAGCATCTCTTTGAGTTGTTTCGGTGCCATTTCACCCGCTTCAGCTTTCGCCGCGCTAATCAGTTTTTCGGACTCTGCTTGACCTGCCATTAATGAAGAACTCATCAGCAAGCTTGCAACCATTAGAACCATTCGTCTCTTCATTTTAAACCCCTTGCGTCATTACTTATGATATTAGCTAATTAACTAACTAATTGGTATCATATAATAATCACAAATATATGTCAAGTCTCAATGAATCGGGAGATAAGCAAAATGTTCGTTTTGTTTATCGATTAGACCGATAGTCGAGTTTGGGGTCATTTTGACGAAATCATACACATTGCTTTGATCGATTTTGAGGGCTTTCATCGTTGCTTCGCACATTAAAAATTCTACCTCATAGGTATTTGCCATCGTTGCAATCCTCTTGCTGAGATCATCATGTATTTTTGCGAGGGCTGTATCGTTTTTATACGGGGAGTGTTTTAAATCTTTGATGAAAAATTTGTAGGCATCACCATGGATAACAACGGCGACATCGAGCTTTTCGAGTTTCCCCTCGTAATGAGCTTTATGATAGGCGATCCCTTGCAATACTTTTTTTTCAAACGTTGCGATATCTCCGGTTTTCAAATCGAAAACAACTTGTTTAACCCCTTCTTCGGCGAATAGCATTCCGCAAAGGGCGAGGGTGAGTAACCATTTTTTCATAGTAATCCTTTGAATGATAAAAATTTTAGATAGTGCATTTTAATGAATAAGTGTAAAAATAATGTAAATACCTAATTAGCTAAATACTAAATTCAGTAATTTTATTTAGCTAATTTCCTAATAGACTCTTACGTGCTATAATTTTTCATTCACAATACAATCAGTATGTGCCAAAAGGGTGTCAATGTTAGATATGGAACAAAAACTCAAAATCTTTAAAGCGCTCAGTAATGAGACCCGCTTTTTGATTTTTAAAAATGTCTTTACGGGTGGATATGCTTGTTCGTTGGACAAAAAACAGCCCGGTGTTGAGGTCAATCCCATCGCTACGTGTGTCAGTACCATCGCGGAACATTTTAGTTTTTCTCTTCCGACCATTTCGGCGCACATCAAAGAGCTGAAAGAGGCAAAGATCATCACGGTTGAGAAAAAAGGGAATAAAGTCTATATCGAGCCGAACATCGAAACGATCCGAGAAATGGCAGGGTGTTTTCAAACCTTGGTCACGAATTTTGACAATAACCGAGAACTTTTTTTCGGTGATACTCTCACGGTGAAATGAGAGAAATGCATTGCAGGACAATGAGTTCGTTAATAATTGATTAAATTATCCCCCCTTAGCATTATGCTAAACTGCGCTCACTATTAAATACGGAGTTTACGATGAAAATAAAAATACTTGCGGTATCTCTTATGATACTCACTTTTAACCAATCGATTTTTGCGATGGATATGAAGATGATGCAAGAGGACGACAGCCGACAATCTTTAGGGATAAAAGGGACGATGCAAGGAGCGCATCAACTATCGAATATGCGGGAACATTTAGCGGCAATATCCGAAATCGTGCAACTCATGAATAGCGCAAAATATGATGAAGCCTCTGTCATAGCATCAGAAAAACTGGGACTAACACTGGAGAAAAATTCGATGTGCGGAAGCTTTAAAAATCAATCGTTTGAACAAATGGGAGTTACCTTTCACAAATCGGCAGATGCTCTCGCTCAAACATTAAAAACAAAAGATAATAAAAAATCGATGATGGCTTTGGAAAAAGTTTTGAATGGATGCGTCCTCTGTCATAGTACATTCAAACAGTAAAACGGTGATTGAATACGTTATTCAATCACGATAAATCCTACTTTTTGATCCGTATGGCAACCATTGCATGAGGGTTTGACCTGCTCAAATAGTGCATGGATTTTTGTGGTGTCATTGGTACGGAGTGCATCGCGAAACTGAGGATAAATTTCTTCAAAAAAGAATGTTTCGGCAGATGATTTTCGTGCAGGACGGCGGATGGTTCCGTTATCGATAGCCGTTTTGATTTTCTCCCAATGATACAATGCAAGAGGATAGTTGCCCTGCTTAATCGCTTTTTTCGTCGCTTCATAGCGATATCCCACTTCCATCATTGCCGTATCGAACCCCCGAAATTGTTTTTGGATCGCTTCCATCTGTGTAGGGGTGGTATTGAGATCGATGAGCCAGTTGGAGGTGGTTGAATAACTGGCACCGTAGAGAGAAAAGGATGCCATAATAACTGATATGAAATACTTCATACTACTTTCCAAATGTATAGAGATAAGGGATTGTAGCTAAATAATAAGGATATTTTTTATAGCTGTTACCAAAAGAAAAACTTATAAAGTCGCTTTTAGATATTTTTGTGATAGCTGTTGGAAACAGCAGTGTGAAAAGGTATAATCCCATTTATGAATATCTGGTCATTTGATTTTGCATGGGCTTTTTTGGTGCTTCCTCCGATACTCTATTGCCTATACCGCTGTAAAATCATCCCACAAAAACGGTACTTTCCCCATCTGCAATTTTTCGGCAATCCGGGAAAATGGCGAAATATGGAGTGGCTGCTCAAGGCACTCGCTGTGACGCTCATGGTGGGGGCATTGGCAACTCCCGTCGTTGTAGACTACTCCGATCCGCGTAATCGAAACGGGATCGATATCGTCCTCTCTCTCGATGCCAGCGGATCGATGAACGCCTCGGGGTTTTCGAGCGATGAGAGCCGCGCGACGAGGTTTGAGATTGTCCAAAAAATCGCACGTGATTTCGTCATGAAACGGCGTGAAGACAACGTCGGAGTGGTGGTGTTCGGGGATTTTGCCTTTATCGCGACCCCTGTGACCTATGAAAAAGAGATCATCTCCGAGATGATCGGTTATCTCAGTCACGGGATGGCGGGGCAGAATACCGCCATCGGCGAGGGGGTGGCTCAGGCCGTTCGGGCATTGAAAGATTCCAAAGCCAAGAGTAAGGTAATCATTCTCCTCACCGACGGGGAGCACAACAGCGGTGCAGTCTCCCCCAAAGAGGCAGTAGTGATGGCACACAAAGCGGGGGTGAAACTCTATACCATCGGGATCGGTGAAAAAGGAGAATTTGACAGTAAACTCTTGGCGCAAATGGCACGTGATGGCGGAGGGAAATATTTTGCGGCGGCAAATGAGAAGGAGTTGCGTGAGGTGTACGATCAGATCGATACGCTGGAGCGTTCCCGTATCAAAAGTGCGCAGCACACCTTTTTCGAGCACTATTTCCAGTATGCGGTTGCAGGGGCGTTGGTGATCGTGATGTGGCTAATGTGGCGACGAAGGGTAAAAGGATGAGTTTCCTCACCCCGTTATGGCTCATCGCCCTTATCCTTCTTCCCCTCTATCTCTGGGGTGCGCGCCGTTATGGTTGGCATACACAGATTTGGCTGATGGTGAGTCTCCTCTTTTTGATCCTCTCCCTGACCCGTCCGGTCATCCCCGAAAAACCGATCACGGTTGAAGAAGCGGGAAACGATGTTATTTTAGCCGTCGATGTCTCCTACTCGATGAGGGCGACTGACATAGCACCCACTCGGTTGGATGCGGCGAAGGGGGTGTTGCACCAAATCGTAGAGAGGGATAAAAAAGATCGCTTCGGGGTGCTTGCCCATACGACGAGTGCGATTATCCTCTCACCGCTCACCAAAGATACGGAACTGCTCACCCATCTCTTCGCTTCGCTTGATGAATCGCAGATTATTACCAAAGGGACAGAGGTGATGAGTGCATTGGAACTCTCTCGTAAAATGTCCCATGCCCAGCGTCCGCTTGTCGTCCTCTTTAGTGATGGAGGGGATGAACTCTCCTATGAGAAAGAATCAGCGTATGCGGAGGAAAACGGTCTGAAGGTGTGTGTCGTGATGCTGGCATCATCTCAGGGGAGCACCCTCCCATCCGATAACGGATCGCTTAAAGATGAGGATGGTCATATCGTTATCAGTTCTCGTAATGACGCGATTAATCTCATAGCGGAACAAAGCGGTGGGAAAGTGATCGATGGAGCCGATGCATCCAGTGTGATCGAGTGGATCGAGCGGGAGCGGAGTGAAGATTTTGCGGGTTCAACAACCGTAACACGTTATCAGGAACTCTTTTATTTCCCTCTGGTTTTAGCGCTGATCGCTTTTATGCTGGGATATACGACACTTGGAGGGTATTTCGTTCGTGGTGAGCCTGTCGAACCATGGATCTTCCCTTCGACAAGCTCATGGCGAACGAAGAAGATTTTTATCTCTATTTTAGCTTTTCTCGGGATCAGTGCCAATGCGGGGTTGCTCGATTATCCCTATCAAACCTTAGGGAAATATGAGTATTCTCGCGGAAATTATGAGCATTCGGCGCAGTGGTATGGACGGATTGATTCGGAGCATAGCAAGTTCAATCGTGCCAATGCCCTCTACAAAGCGGGAAAATATCAGGAGGCGTTGGCGATTTACCGTATCATCCGCTCGGAAGATTCTTTGTTCAAATCGAAGGTATTTTATAATATGGGCAATTGTCATATCCGACTCAGTGAGTTTGAAAATGGACGTAACGCTCTGCTCAAATCGCTTACCCTGAGCTATAGCCGAGAAGCCGATCAGAATCTTCGCGCGATTGCCAGAGCAGAAGAACAAAAATCGCTCAATGTCCGTAAAGAGCAAAAAGATAAATTCTCTTCCGATGAGAACAAACCGACAGGTGAGGGTAAAAAAGGGAAAGAGGGGGGAGGATCGAATATGCAAAGTGATATTGCCTCCTCCGGTGCGGGAGATGCGGGTAAAAAAGCGCAGGCAGATCCCCGTTTTTCAACGTCGCAAGGCAAAGCTGCTCTCAGTTCCAAACAGTATGAATTGATCAACCAAAGGAGTGTCCATGAAACGAAGCCTTGGTAGGCTGATCGCGCTGATAATAATCAGTGTAAACGGATGGGGAGCGGCGTATGAGTGGAAAATGCTCGAAGCGCCGCAGAGCCTCTATGTTCAGCAGAGTGGTGTCGTGCGGTATGAATGTACCTTTTCGACCAGTGCGGCAGATTATACGATTGATTTTAAACCCTCCGCTACAGAAACCTATAAAGCCTCTATTCTGACCCAGCGTGATCAGATCATTAAGGGAAAACGGGTACAGACGTTTGATGTGTTGATTACCCCTTTGAAAGAGGGAAATATCGAGGTGGCATTGGATGCGTTGATCCGCCATACGACCTTTGCCTCGATCGAAAATGCCTCGATCGGGCGGGATAACGTTAAAAAGTACGACTTTGATGATGAAACCGCACATCTGCCGAAAGCCATTATCCGTGTCAAACCTAACAGCGTGGCACTCAGCGGTGAGCTGGAGTTGGAAGTAAGGGTCGATAAACGGAGTGTCGTCGCTCATGAGCCGGTTCATGTGAGCCTCTATCTTCGAGGGAAGGGAAATCTCGATCAGTACGTCTCTTATGAATTTAATATCAGCGGCGTCAATGTTTTTGCCGAAGAACCGACACGAGATATCTCTCCCGATTCGGCAGGTTTTTCGGGGGAGATACGTCAGGAATTTGCCCTTGTGGGTGAGAAGAGTTTTGTGATTCCCAAATTTACCATCGATGTGTTTGACACACAGAGTCAAAAAATCAAACGCCTCCAAAGCGAAGCGGTCGCAATCGAAGTGGCACAGGGGTATGAGCGATCCAACCTCCTTGACCCTCCTGCTTTGCGTGATTGGAGCGGATGGATGCGTTATACCCTTTATGCGGCACTTGTGATAACAGGAATCGTACTGGGCGAAGTGGCACGTCGGCTATGGAAATTACGTCCACGGAGAAAGACAAAGCATTTTTACGATGATGCGAAAACATCCAAAGAGTTGGTGATACTCCTGTCCCTTTCGGGAGAAAAGCGTTTTGAAACCATTATCGGTGAAGTTGAAGCGGGAAGAATGGAATTAAGTGAAGCTAAAAAGAAACTGGGTAATCTTACAACAGATAAAAAGGTGACAAAATGATAAATGTAATTAATCAAATACGCTCCGAAGTCTCAAAAGTCGTCGTCGGACAGGAAAAAATGATCGACGGATTGTTGATCGGATTATTGTGCGACGGGCATATTTTGATCGAGGGGATACCGGGGTTAGCAAAGACAACAACGGTTAAAGCTCTTTCGCAAACGTTAGGATTAGGATTTAAACGGGTGCAATTTACCCCTGATTTGCTTCCGAGCGATATTTTGGGTGCTGAGGTGTACGATCCGAAAGAGAACGGCTTTAAAATCAAAAAAGGGCCTATTTTCACCAATCTTCTCCTCGCCGATGAAATCAACCGCGCTCCGGCAAAAGTACAGTCAGCACTGCTGGAAGTGATGCAGGAGCGTCAAGTGACGCTGGGGGATGAGAGTTTTAAACTCCCCCCTCCATTTCTCGTTATGGCGACGCAGAATCCGATTGAAAACGAGGGAGTGTATCCTCTCCCTGAAGCGCAGCTCGATCGTTTTATGCTCAAAATCAATGTCGGTTACAATACTCCCGAAGAGGAACTCTCCATCGCGCGACGTGTCGGATCGGGTCTGGGTGAAGAAATCAATGCGGTGATCGACCCCTCAACTCTGCGTGAGCTCAAAGAGAGAGTCAAAACGATCCATATCGACGAAGAGGTAGAGAAATATATGATAAACCTCGTCACCGCGACCCGTGAACCGGAGCGGTTTGGATTGGGTGAGATCAAGGGGTTCTTGCAGTTTGGGGCAAGCCCTCGTGTGAGCATCGATATGTTCAAAGCGGTACGTGCCGTTGCTTTCTTGCGCGGCAAAGAGTTTGTCACTCCGAGTGATATCGCCTCAGTCATAAAAGAGTTGATGCGTCACCGTCTTGTCCTCTCGTATGAAGCGGAAGCGGAGGGGATCACCACCGACGAGCTGATCGAGAAAATTATCAAAGCGGTACCGATTCCCTAATGAAAAACAGCGCTCAGATTCTTCTCAAAGCCCGTCGCCAGATCATCGGTGATCGTATTGGAAATAACCCCTCCATGTTTCGGGGAGAGGGGTATGATTTCATCGAATTGCGCGAATACGTCAGCGGCGATGATACCCGTCATATCGACTGGAATGTTACGGCGAAGATGGGAAAACCGTTCGTCAAAGTGTTTCGGGAAGAGAGGGAGCTGAATGTCCTTACCGTAGCGCTTCTGGGCGGAGGGCTTCATTTCGGATCGGAGAAGTTTAAAATCGAGAGTGTCGCCGAGGCGGTAGCGCTGATCGGATATTCGGCGGTAGCAAACGGGGATATGTTCGGTCATTGCAATTTTTCGGAAAATTTGCGGAGTGAGATTCGTCCCGCGAAAAAACGATTTTCGGTTCAGCAGGCGACCGTGAGCGTGTTGGATTCGGAAATATTGCATCACCATGTAGACTTATCTCATACGATAAAAGAGCTTTATCGGCGGACAAAGCGCAGATCACTCATCGTCCTTATCGGTGATTTTTTCGAGATTCCTGATTTGCGGCTCCTCGCTAGGAAGCACGAAGTGGTCGCTATCGTCGTTCGTGACCGTGCCGAAGAGAACCCTGCTGTTATGGGATTCAGCGCACTGATCGATCCTGAGAGCGGTGCGGTTTTAGAGGGAGATTTTAATGAACGCAGTGTCAAGCGTTACCGTGATTGGGTAAAAGTCCATGATATTGAGCTATTTGAAACCTTTCGCAAAGCGGGAGTACGGGCGACGAAACTCTATACCGATGCGAATGCGGTGGTGACATTGCGACGATTGTTTGAGGGGAGAGCATGAAAGATCTTAATATTCCTGTGAATGATATCGCACCGCTGATTGAGATACCCGATTATTCCCTTTATTACTTCATTGCGGTCGTCATTATTACGGTTACTGTCACTTTGGCACTGATTTTAGCACTGATCAAACAGCTGCGTAAACGCAAAATAAATGTGAGAAAAGAGCGCTTTAAGGCTCTTTCCGCCATTGATTTTTCCGATCCCAAACGTGCCGCGTATACGATCACTGAATTGGGAAGAGTATTCGCTTCCGATAACGAGCGAACTTCAAAAGCGTTTCATAACCTTTTTGAGCGGTTAGCCCCGTATAAATATGCCCCGCAGGTGAAAATGATCGATGAGGAGACGTTGGGGTATTATCGTCTCTATGTCGAGATTATCGATGTTTGATGGCGTTTATTTCCAGTTCCCAAAACTTGGATTTATCCTCTTTTTCTTTTTAGCGTGCGAGGCGTTGTGTCCGTTGCGCACCAATCCGATTTACTTTCCCCGAACACTTTTTTTTGAATCGAATGAGACAAAATCACCTCTTTGGATGTGGGTTGCCAAATGGGCTATGATCTCCTTTTTTATCGTCGCGCTGATGTCACCGGTGCGAGAGGTTAAAGAGGAGGTGAGCGGATACGATATTCTTATTGCGCTTGACCCGGCATCGATCCATCCTGACATGATAGAGGATATACAATCGTTTATCGAGAAACGAAATCATGATCGCTTCGCCTTATATATTCCCGGTGCTTCACCCATTATGATCCCTCTTAGCGACGATTATGAAGCACTGCAAAAAATCCTTTTGCAGCTTACTGCCGATCATTCTGAGGGAAAAATAACCAAGGAAATTGAACGTTTTTTCTCCACCTCCCCTGATGGGAAAGGATGGGTGCTCGTTCTCTCAGAGAAGCCCAAAAAGTTGGTCCGTTCGTTGCCGATTGGGGTAGAAGTAAGTATCATCGACCCGAACGAAGATTGGGTGGAGATGAGTGATCGTGCTCACCCCCCGTTTGAGGTGATAAGAGTGCAAAAATATTATGAGTATTACTACATTTATCCCCTTTTTATCGGTTTTTTAGCAATGCTTCTTTATCTGTACGGTCGTAATCAAAAGGGGCTTGCATGAGCTTTTTACACCCCGAATTTTTGCTCTGGCTGTTGCTTCCGACCCTAGTCCTTTTTTATTTTTGGCTCACTCAAAAACCGTTGAAAAATCGCTGGCTGAGTGAAGCAGTACTCGAGAAACTTCATGCGCCCGAGACGACGATGGGGTTAAAGGGGCGGAATAGCCTTTTTCTCGTCTCATCCCTTTTGATTATCGTTGCAATGGCTCAACCGGTCATCATCGACTCAACGCCGATTGAGGGGAAAGAGCTTCATATTATCCTAGCGATTGATAGAGGGGGAGCAAACTTTGATCAAACCCGCTCTCTGGCCCTTTCAACGCTTTACACCGTTTTGGGAGAGAAGATTGAACTGATAGGGTTTGATGATCGCGTTTACCGTATTGCACCGCGCAGTAATGACGGAGGAATATTGAGTGAATTGATTAAACATCTAACCCCTTCTTCGCAACTATCCAACAAGCCTCTTTTGGAGGAGAAACTGCATCGAATCGATGCAGATATGAAGATTGTTGTGACTTTAACGCCGATGAAAAGGGAAGATTTTTGGATCGTTTCTTCACCCTCTGATGTGTCAGCCGTCCATGAAAAACTGATTGAGCTTAGAAAGATACACCTCGCTCAAGTGCATGTTCCCCTCTTTTTTTATCCCTTGGGATTGGCTATGACGTTGATTCTTTTTGCCCTTTCGTCCATGAGCAAGCGTCAAAGCGTGGGTGTCGGTTCATTAGCGCTGTTGTTTAGCCTCTCACTAACACCCGCTCATGCCGGAATTTTGGATTTTAAGGAACTTATCGAGGCAAAAGCGGCGTATGAGAGGGGAGAATATGAAAAAAGTGAACACCTTTTCGCACGCTATCAGATGAAACACGATTCTCCGCAGGTGCGTTACAACCGAGCCAATGCTCTGTACATGAGCGGACGGTTTGATCGAGCACGCTTTTGGTATGAGCGGGTCTATACCACTGATCCGGGGTTAAAGGAGCGGGTCAGTCATAATCTAAAAAAGAGCATCGGAAAGATTCAAACGGTTGAATTCCAAAAAAAGGGAAGAGAAAATGGTGCCAATGCTATTACATCGGCAACTTCAAATATTTCGATGATGAGAAAACCTTTGAAGCGGGAAACGCGGCTATTTGAACTTTGATTATTTAAAAATATCGTAGAGTTTGTTGGCACCTTTCATTTCACGGCGCAGTTCAGCGTAATTTTCGTTTTGAAGGGCGGTTTTCAGAGTTTGAAGTTCAATCTCGAAGAGTTCTACCGCATTGAGGACGTTTTGGCGGTTTTGACGGAAAATATCTTCCCACATCGCCGGGGAACTTTTAGCCAGACGGCTCATGGAACGAAATCCCCCTGCCGCGAGGGTGAGGATATTCTCTTTTTCCTCTTGGGCTAACACGGTGTTTGCGAGAGCGTACGAGATAATATGGGGCATGTGGCTGATAAAGGCTGCGTGGCGGTCATGTTGCGCCGCACCCATCGTTCGGATTTGCATACCGATCGCTTGAAAAATGCGAAGCGCCGTATCACGTTGAGTATTGCCGCTGTGTTCCAAATCACACAGTACCACTACTTTTTCAGCATAGAGCCCTTCTAAAGCGGCACTCGGACCAAACTGCTCGGTTCCTGTCATCGGATGGGCAGCAACCACATTAGGACGAATAACGCTGGGTATAGCATCAACGATCAGGGCTTTGGTACTTCCCAAATCGATCAAGGTTTTGTCACTTCCGGCTAAATCGGTTGATTTTTGCAAGAATGCGATGACCCCGTCAACCGGAATAGCCAAAAAGATAACATTACAGTGCTTCTTAAGCTCTTCAAAACTTACAAATGACTCAACCAATCCTCGTTGCAGGGCGATTTTCTGATGCTCTTCATTATGGTCGCATCCGATGACCGAAGAGATAAAAGAGAGATGTTTGAGCGCAAGCGCCATCGATCCCCCCATTAACCCTAATCCTACAATCCCTATCTTCATCCGTGCCCTTTGTGCAGTAATGACACTATTTTAGCCCTTTTAAGTTTAATTTACAGAACTATTAATCGTTACAGTGCTAGAATAAGAGACTATTTTAACGCAACGGACTTTGGCTTGAAAAAAATCACCCTCTCTTTAGCAGTAGCGAGCGCTCTTGTTTATGGATCGACACAAAATGTTCAATCAATTCAGTATGAGGGGATGATTCATATCTCCGAAGCGGTTGCAAAACGGCTCAATGAGGTTAAAGTGGGTGAACCTCTTGACCCTGTGATGGTTGATAAAACCATCAAAAACTTCTTTGATCAGGGGTATTTCGAAGATGTATGGGCTGATGAGGAGACGGGTAAAGTGACCTTTCACTTTAAAGAAAAACCGATCATCTCTAAAATCGAGCTCAAAGGGTACAAAGAGAACGATGAAGAGGCAAGCAAGAGTTTGTTGCAGATTGAAAAAGGGGCACTTTACGATGAAAAGCGCCTAGAAGGGGCTAAGAAGCGAATTATCGATGCTCTGAGTCAGGATGGTAAAATCGATTCGGTTGTCGAAATTGAGTCCGAGAAACTCGATAACGGCAGTATGCAGGTGAAATTTATCGTCAATGAGGGTGAAGAGATTATCATCAAAAAGCTAACCTATGCGGGTGTTTTGACGCAAGACAGTGACGACTTTGAGAGTATGATTGCGAACAAAGAAGAGCAATTTATGGGATGGCTCTGGGGACGTAATGACGGTAAAATGAAAGTAGCAGAGCTTCAATACGACCCGCTTCGTATTCGTGATTTTTATATGCAAAACGGCTATTTGGATGCAAAAATCGATGAACCGTTTGTTGCAGTCGATTTTGACCATTACACCGCCGAGATGAACTATAATGTGTTTGAAGGGGATGTGTATCGCGTCAGTGATATTTTGATTTTCCAAGACACTGCCGTTATTGATGATAAAGAGCTCTTAGCCGTTATTGCTTTAGAGAAAAACAAACCGTTTAACATCAAAACCTTTCGTGAAGATGCTGATCGTATCAAGACCAAAATTGCCGATTTGGGATACGCGTATGTACAGGTTCAACCCGATCTGAAAAAAGATAAAGAGAGCAAAAGCGTTGATGTTGTCTATCGCATCAATCCGGGTAAAAAAGTACGCATCCGTAATGTCATCGTCTCCGGAAATAACCGTACCCTTGATAGAGTCGTGCGTCGTGAGCTTTTCCTCGCACCGGGGGATTTGTACAGCTTGACTAATCTCAAAGATTCTCGTAATGCGATCGGGCGTACGGGGTATTTTGAGAGTAACACGATCGAAGAGAAACGGATCGATGATGAGTCGATGGATTTGATCGTCCAAACGAAAGAGGCACCGACAGGAAACATCCAGCTCGGCGGTGGATATGGAAGTTTCGGTGGAATTCTCCTCAGTGTTGCCGTGAGTGACCGTAATATTTTCGGTTCAGGGATCAACGTAGGACTCAATTTAGAGCGCTCTCAACGTACCAGTAACTACTCGTTCAATATCTCTAATCCTCGACTCAACGACAGTGACTTTAGCGGTAATTTCTCGGTTTATAACAGCTCGACAGAGTATGACAGCTATTCTGTCGCCTCAGTCGGTACCAGTGTAGGGGTAGGTCACCGATTTAATCGCTACTGGAGCGGTTATATGGGGTACAACTACTCTAAAAATGATTACAGTGATGTTGATACGAACAGTACCGGATACGATCCTCGTTATTATGAGAATTATGCGAAAAGCTCAGTGATTCTTTCAGCAAGTTTCGACAATACGGATGATTATTATATCCCTCGTGAAGGATTCACGTTCTCCCAAAGCATTGAGAAATCCGGGCTTGGCGGGGACGCGGATTTTATCAAAAGCCGTACCAGTTTCGGAGCGTATCAAGGGCTTCAAAAACTGACCGATTTTGACTTGATTTTACGCTATAAAGCCCGCTTCAATTATGCCGATGAAAGCGGCTATTTACCATTGGGCGAGAAATTTTATATGGGGGGGATCGGTTCGGTTCGCGGATACCAGGGATACTCTCTTTCACCAACCGATGGTGTTGATAGCACTGGAGAACCGTACAAAATCGGAGGGACGCAAACCTTCTCCAACTCGTTGGAATTCAGTGTACCTTTAGTCCCTGAAGCGCGTATGCGTGCCACTGCCTTTGTCGATTACGGGATGATCGGAGAAAAGAGTTTGAGTGAAATCAAACGGGGCGGTTATGGGGTATCATTGGAATGGTTTAGCCCGGTTGGACCATTGCAGCTGGTATTTGCAAATCCGATCGGAGATAAATCAGGCGACGATGTTACTCACTTTGAGTTTACGATCGGACAACGGTTTTAAAATAATCTCCGTTCACCCTGAGCTTGTCGAAGGGTCTTCTCGTTCCCACTCTCCCGAGTGGGAATGCATAAAAAAATTTACTTTTTTACCGCTTTCACAATTTTAGAAATCACTTCCACAATACCCATTACAACTCCTCCAGCAACAATTCCCGCCGTCGATTAGTCCTTAAGTATAAGGGTAAAGTTTTTAGGAAGAATGATGTTTTTGAGTTGTTCTCGTGCTAAATAAAGCGATTTGGATCCGACGACTAATGCACCGCTGTGTGAGTCGATTGAAAGGGTGATATCGGACGCATTGACACGTGAAGCTAAGAGGATATGGGAGAGCCATAGAATTGCGCTCAGTGCATCGAGAGTAGCTTCATCTGGCAATAATGATCCATATGAGCCTTTAGGGATCAGATCAGAGGAACTGCTCCCTTTTTTAAAGAGCAGCAGATGAGAGATTAACGCTATTTGCGAATGGCTCAGGGCGTAATCGAGTGCACTCATTGCTAGATAATGGCTATGGCGTTGATACGCATAATAGCGGATTCCTACTCCAATAGAGAGGAGTTTAGCGGCAATACTCAGTTCCTGACGATGCACAGGGTTAATCCCTAGATGAGTATGAAGTAAATCAAAAATACGTTTCGAGAGATGGGCACATTGGAGAGCATGATCGCTGTGAATTCCATACGTATCGAGCAGATAGCGTACACTTGGATTGTAATGAGCGGGGAATTTATCGCCACTGTTTCGGAGTAAATCGCTTAAAAATAGACCCTCTCGTACACCGACACCACTAGAGAGCAAGGTTTTGGTTTGGGTATGTCGAATGATACGTTCTAAAATCAGAGTACCGGGTTTGATGGTATCAAAACGATCGGGTTTAATAAACAATGATCGGAGTTTTTTCGGTCCGGCTTCGAGTATTTGAGAGGTAAAATGTAAAAAGGTGTTGGTGTCGGTTGTATAGGCATGGAGCTTTCGGAGAGGATACTCCTCTTTTTTCATGATAGCTCTTGTGAGGGCACGGAAAGTTCCGCCGATACCGATAAGCGTATGGGTTCCAAAATCGGGAAGTTCTTTGAGGGCTTCATCGATGTATTCAACCGCTCCGTTAATATCATTATTGTCAAAGAAGAGCTCTTTGATGCGAACGGTTCCGATATTGAGTGAATAAAGTTGTTCGACTTTACCATTGCGTAGCAGTGCAAATTCACTCGAACCGCCACCTACATCAACGCTGATTGCTTCATCAACACTCGGGAGAAGATTGGCACATGCCATCCCCCCTAAGTAGGCTTCTTTCTCTCCGCTAATGATTTTAATAGAGAGATTGTATTCTCGTTGGATACGGGAGAGAAAAGCGGAAGAATTCGGGGCATCGCGCAGAGCAGACGTGGCTACACATAATATCTTTCGAGCGCCGAAGGAGCTGGCAATGGAGAGAAACTCTCCGATCGCTAGCGCTGTGCGCTCCATCGGTTCATTCTGAAGGTAGCCCTCATTTTTATAAGCATGCTCGCTTAGACGGACAGAACTTTTGACCTCATGCAGGATATGAAAAGCAAAACGGCTGGTTTTTTGAAATACCGCCATCCTCATGGAATTGCTTCCAATATCGATAACGGCGGTACATTTCGCCATTTACTCCTCTTCTTCCATCAATTGCTTGTGTTTGTACAGGAGCTCCTGCATCGTTTCAACGTTGTCTTTATCCGGGATAATACAATCGACAGGACACACAGCAATACAGGCAGGCTCATCATAGGTTCCTACACACTCAGTACAACGGTCCGGATCGATGATATAAATCGGATCGCCCTCTTCAATTGCATCCATTGGGCACTCTTCACGGCATGCGTCGCATGCGATACATTCATCGACTATTAGTAGTGGCATAGGGTAAACCTCGGTTGTTTGATTGGTTATTGCGCGATTTATAGCGAAAGGAACCTTTGAGGAGTTTTAAACTCCTCAATCTTATCATTGCGGAAGGACGCAACAAAGTTTCGAAGGGAGAACCAGACGGGCAATCGTGCCGTCAATTCCGTCTTCTCGATTGGTGAGAGTAATCGTCGCACCAATCGCCTCAGCGGCACTTTTGGCCAGGAAAAGACCGAGCCCCACCCCCGATTTATTCCCTTGGCGTTTGAAAGGGGCGAAGAGATCGACACTCTCATCGATTCCGCACCCCTCATCGATCACTTCGATGACGATACCGACCCCGTTAAGGTAGCTTTTGAAGGCGATCGTTTTCCTCTCAGGGGTAAACTTTAGGGCATTTTGCAAAAAGTTCTGCAAAATTTGGTTGAGGAGTGTCACTTGCAATACGGCACTAAAGGCATCCGGCTCAAAACGGGTAACAAGGGTTTTGTTTTCACTGTTGGCTAACAGTTTAAAATCTCCTTCCCATTTTTTGAGAATTTGGATGATATCGGTTTGAATCGGTATTTCGAGCTGCGCCCCCTCTTGGCGACCGATGTTGAGAATATCGGCAACGATTTTGTTCATCTCATCGACACTTTGGTTGGTAATACGGATCGCTTCGATGTACTCTTCCGGTGTTCTTTTCTTTATCAGGGTTACCTGATTTTTGAGTTTGATAACAGCGAGGGGAGTCTTGAGTTCATGTGCCGCACCGATAAAGAGCTCTTTTTGGTACTTAACAAAATTTTGAATACGGGCGATAAGACGGTTGAGCGTTTCCCCCAGCGGCTCGAATTCATCCGGGAGCTGTTCAACCTTGATGGGACGAATCAGGTGCTCGTTCATGTTGGCAAGACGGCGGCTCAGAGCAGTAATCGGTGCAATCAACATTTTTGAAAAAGCGATAGCGTAGAGGATAATAACGACAAAGCCGACAGCGTTGATGAGATAAATAGAGTTCATGATTTTTCGCAGCAGCCGTTTGGTCGGAGTAATGTCACGGCTAATTTTCAGATAAGAGGACTTTTCAAAATCAAACGGATAGATAAGCGTGAGGGTAGTTGTTTTATCTTTATGATCTGTTTCGTAAAAATCGAGATGCTCTTCATCCGGTGTGAGGGTAATGAGTTCGACATTGAGTCCCATAAGGGCATCAGTATTGTTTTGTTGAGTCGATAACAGAGATTTATAGGAAGCAATATTTTCAGCGTAGCCGATCAGTTCAGCTTGTTTTTCGTCGTAAATGGATTGTTTGATAAAAAGGTATAAAAAAGAGGAGAAAAGGATAACCAATGCCGCCGAAGCGACAATGAGTTGAAAAAGAAAGCGTCGTCTTATACTTCTTTTGGAAAACAAAAGCGGTATCCACGGCGGCGTACCGTCTCGATGGTTGTAATACCGAGAGGTTTGTCCATTTTTTGACGGATTTGGTTGATTGCAACCTCGATAACATTTGGTGTAACAAGCTCAGGCTCTTCCCAAATAGCATCCAACAATTGCTCTTTAGAGACGATTTGGTCACGATGACGTGCAAGGTGAGTCAATACTTCGAAAGGTTTCCCTTTAAGTTCGATCTCTTTCTCTTTGTAGATGATTTTTTCCTCTTCAGGATTAATAATCAAATCATCGATTTCGATAATATTGCTTCCGCCGAAACGGAGACGTGCTTCGATACGTGCGACAAGTACATCAAAATCGAACGGTTTGCGGATATAGTCATCAGCACCGGCGCGGAGCGCTTCGATTTCACTTTCGTTGTCATCACGAGCAGAGAGAACGACTACTACCGTTTTAGGGGTATTAGTTTTAATATCAGGGATGATATCAACGCTGTTACCGTCCGGCAACATCCAATCCATTAAGATTAGGTCATAGTTACGGATGTCGAGATAGTACTCGCCATCTTTTAGGGTTTCGACGACATCGCTTTGGTAACCGAACTCTTTAAGCCCTTCTGCAAGGGTTTTATTGAGGGTTACTTCATCTTCAATGATCAGAATACGCATTCAGATTCCTCATGTAACGGAAATTTTGCCGAAATGATACCATACTTTTAGAAAATTTTAAACTTTTTTTCAATTTTTTTTAAAAATAGGAATGGTAATGAACAAAAACGGTGTTTTTGATGTTCTCTATTATTTAGCCGGATTAGGGATAATTTTGATTTCAACACGTCGGTTGGTTTCACGACCGGATGGGGTATCGTTTGACGCGATCGGCATACTTTCGCCATAGCCTACGGATTTGATACGGGCTGAGTCAACTCCGCGCGAGTTCAGATAGGAGGTAACACTTTGGGCTCGAAGTTGTGATAACGTAAGATTTGAGGCATCGTTTCCGACATTATCGGTATGTCCTTGGACCTCTATTTTGGTTTCAGGATATTTGATCATAACGTTAGCAATATCATTCAAAACAGGTGCAAAGTTAGGTTTGATGTTTGCTTGTGCGCTGTCGAATGTGATTCCGCCCGGCATATTTAGATTGATTGTATCCCCTTGGCGCTGTACTTCGACACCGCTTCCTTTGAGCTCTTTATTGAGTTCTTCTTGCTGTTTATCCATATAATATCCGATACCTCCGCCGGCAGCCGCTCCAAGCGCACCTCCGATAAGGATTCGTTTGGCACTATGATCACCGGTAGCGGCTCCGGCAGCAGCTCCGGCAAGACCGCCGATAAGCGCTCCTGTTTGAGTTTTGGAAAAACCTGTTTCCGTTCCTGCACATCCGATGAGTAGTAATCCTGCGGTGAATAATGATAAAGCCATACGTGTCATTTGATGTTCCTTGAGTGTGAGTTTTGTGTTATTAGTATACCGCTGAATCGTGAACCAATTGTTTATATATAGCGGATTGTATGCTGAACGCCGACGGTACAATTGGACAAAATATCAGGCTTGCGAATGCTTAAAGTAAGTTCTTCAATTAGTGGAAAGTTTTGTTTCAGAGTCGTACCCAAAAGGTTTAAAGCAGTTTCGATTAACTCAAATCGTTCATGTTTCATCGTCGCTTCGATGATCTGAGTTACGTCGGCGTAATTAATGAAGTTACCCGCAGAGTAGGGATAGTCGATTGTACAATCGATACGCACCTGCTGAGGAGTAATGCGTTCGTGGTCGAGAATACCGATGATGGTTTCAAAGGTTAGACTCTCGATGAGGATTGTCATGCGACCCGTTTCTCTTCCCCTTTGAAAAGGCGGATAAAGTTAGGGATATGTTTATAAAAGAGGATAAAAGCGATAAAAAGTACCGGAGCGTGAGACATTGTTGGGTAGAGAACGAATGACGCAATCACGAGGGAAAGCAATCCGAGCATGGAAGAGAGGGATGAAATACGGATCGTTTTGGCCGCAACTCCCCACACCACCAGTGCGATGGCTGTCGGAATCGGGAGCATAACGGCCATAACACCCATACCGGTTGCAACTCCTTTGCCCCCTTCAAACCACATGTACGGGCTGAAACAGTGTCCGAGTACGGCGAGTACCGCTACCATCCATTGAACGCTGTCGCTAAGTTCGAAATATTTTGCGGCAAGAACGACGATAATCCCTTTTAGCGCATCGAGCGCGAGGGTAGCAGCTCCAAGCTTTTTGGCGAGGGAGGGGTTGGTCTCTTTGACAACCCGTAGCACGTTGGTCGCTCCGATACTGCCTGAACCTGAATCGGTGATATTGACTCCTGCAAACACTTTTGCCAAAATCAGCCCGAACGGGATACCGCCGAGGAGATACGCGGCCAAATAAAACTGCACGTTGAGATTAAATAAAAAATCCATTCGATTCCTTTTCTTAGGTAAACAAGGCGGTATTATAATTCACCGATGGTTACAATGAAATAAAAAAGTGCTTAAGAAGTTTTACGCTTCAAGGAGAGGGCGGTATGAGTTTGGTTATAATAACAGCTTTATCGAATGTATAAGGAATAGTGGTTTGAACACTGAAGAATTAAAACAAAAAATTATTGATCTTAAAAACCGTCTCAGCGTTACCGTCGTGGCGCACTTCTATCAGCGGGATGAAGTATTTGAGATGGGAGATATTACCGGCGATTCACTCGAACTTGCCCGTCGTACGATGGCGGATGATAAAGAGTTCGTTGTGTTTTGCGGTGTCGGATTTATGGGACAAAGCGTCAAAATTCTCTCCCCAAATAAGCGGGTTGTTATGCCGAAAGTTGCCTGCTGTGCAATGGCGCGTATGATTGATGGACTCTATTATGATCAATCGATCCAAAAGCTCGAAGATGCGGGGATCAAGCAAGAAGATATTTTACCGATCACCTATATCAACTCCAATGCCGATGTCAAGGCGCGTGTCGGGAAAATGGGGGGGATGGTCTGCACCAGTTCCAATGCCAAAATGATTATCACTAAAGCACTGGCTGAGGGGAAAAAAATCCTTTTTGTACCGGATCGCTGCTTGGGGCAGAATATCGCCAATATGATGGGGCTGAAATCGTGCGTACTTGGAGACGGTAGTGATCCCAAAGAAGCCGATATCATCTGTTATGACGGATTTTGCTCCGTCCATCAGCTCTTCAGCGTCGATGACATCGAGTTTTATCGTGCCAAATATCCGGGAATTTTGATCGCCGTTCATCCCGAATGCGATCCTGCTATCTGTGATCGCGCCGATTTCGTCGGATCGACCTCACAGCTCATCAAATACATTAAAGAACTTCCAGAAGATCAAAAAGTCGCGGTAGGGACCGAATTTAATATGGTCAATCGCCTTCGTCCGAGTAACACCTATATTCTCTCCAGTACGAAACCCGAATGTCCGACGATGAACGAGACGACGCTGGAAGATTTGTATAACACCCTCAAAGCAATCGAGGAGGGTGAACCGATCAATGAGATCGAGGTGGATGAAGAGACTGCCTACTGGGCGAGAATTGCACTTGAAAGGATGATGGCGTTATGAATTTTAGAGGAGGAATAGATGCCTGAAGTTAGCCGTTTCTTAGGGATTATCATCTCGTTTTATTACGATGAACACAATCCTCCCCATTTTCATGTAAAATACAATGAATATCGAGCAAGTTTTCTCATCCATGAACTGAAAATTCAAGAAGGAAATTTACCCAAAAAAGTTGTTTCTTTGGTTCTTGAATGGGCTTATGATCATCGTGATGAATTGCTTGCAGATTGGGAACTTGCCCGAGCGGGTAAAGAACCACAAAAAATAGAACCTTTGGTATAGGAGGTCGGTAATGATTTGGATAGTTGATGCGGCATATCGGGGTGATTATCGAGTTTTTGTCCGTTTTAATGACGGGAAAGAATCGGAAATAGATTTGGAAAATTACATCAAATCTAAAAACGAAGAGACGGTATTTGCACCGTTAAAAGAGTTGAAATTTTTTCAAACGGTTCATTTCGATAGTGATTTAGACACGATTGTATGGGCGAACGGTGCCGATATCGCACCTGAACGATTGTATGAAATGGCTTGTTAAAAAATTGATTTCCCTAGAAAGATGAAAAGAATATGATCGAACAATTTATCCGTGAAGTGTTGGCTGAGGATGTCGGGCGTGGGGATTTGTATGCCCGTGTTTCTGATCCTGTTCCCGCATCAGCAAAAATTATCGCCAAGAGTGAGGGCGTAGTCGCCGGAGAACTCTATCTGCGGGTACTGGCGGA
>NZ_MIBT01000054.1:0-5736 GCF_001829605.1 Sulfuricurvum sp. RIFCSPLOWO2_12_FULL_43_24
ATCATCGGCGCAATTGTCCAAAAAAGAGTATCTGCTCATCGAACTTCTTTTAAATAAAAAGCAGCTCATTATCCCCTATGATGTCATCGAATCGTTGGTTTGGCAGGATGGTTTGATGAGTATGGATGCCCTTCGAACATTAGTGCGCGGTATTCGTAAAAAAAGCTACCCGAATATTATTTCCAATGTAAATGGAATCGGCTATAAAATCGATCTCTAATCAGTTAACCTTAATACGTTACAATTTTCGCTATTTTTATCTAAGAGGTGATCGCGTGAAAGCTTTCGTATGTACCCTTTTTATTCTACTCTTTGTATCCGGCTGTTCCGCTACGTGGAGCGGCGTACAGCAAGACACTACCGATGCCGTCCAATGGACCAAAGGGCAAGTCAACCAAGGTGCCAATTACGTGAAAGATAAAACGGAATAAAGTTCTGTTTTAGGGTTGTCGAATACTCTCTGAGGGCTCTCCGAAGTAATACCCCTGAGAAAAATCGACCTCCAGCTCTTTCACTTTTTCACACACGTTTTTAGAGTGTACAAATTCTGCAACGGTCTGAATGTTCATACTTTTCGCGAAATTGACAATCGATTTGGTAATCATTTGAGAGCTTGGGTCATTGTCGATATTTTTAATCATCGATCCGTCTATCTTGATGTAATCCACTTTGAGTTTCATCAGATACTCAAAATTTGAATACCCCGTCCCGAAATCATCGATAGAAATTTTCACACCGTATTTTTTAACACTCTCAATAAATTCCAGGACTTGATCAAAATTCTCAATCCCCTCAGACTCTATAATCTCAAACACAATCTTCTTCCCGATGGAAAACTCTTCGAGTTTTCTAAGGATAAAATGATGTATTTCTTTGTTTAAAATATCTTCTACCGAAAGATTGATGGATACGAGATACGGTAAATTTTCGAACCGTTTAAACGTTTTATCAATGATGATTTTGGTCAATTGATGATAAAGCTTATTCTTTTTCGCAAGCTCCAAAAAATGGACAGGAGCTATATACTCCCCCTTATCATCTATCATCCGCATAAGCGCTTCGTATTTGACGATTTTCTCTGTTTTAGTATCGACTATAGGCTGAAAAACCGGTACGATTTTGTCCTCTTCGATCGCTTTTTTAAGTCGTTTCGTCCAGTCAAAATTTTTCTCATACTCTTTTGCCATTGCCATAGTTTCATCATAGATTAAAAAGTTCTTTTTACTTTTTTTGGCCAATTTAAGGGCGATATCCGCATTCATCAGCAATTGCTCAGAACCATGAGACACCCCAATCGTTGCACTGAGGCTCACTTCGCTTTTATCGTCAATCTTAAAACTTTTATTCTCAATTTTTTCACTGATATAGGCTACAAAAATCTTAAATTCATTGATATCCATCCCGTTAGTGCACAAATGGGCAAACTCATCCGAATGGAGACGGTATATCCCCTCTTTGACCGGAATAATCTCTTTTAAATAGAGGGCAAAATCGATTAAAATCGAATCTCCTACATGATCCCCGTATAAATCGTTAATCTCCTGAAATGCATCAATGTTGATAATCATTAAAAAAACACTCTTATTCTCTTCGAGCTTCTCGGTCAGCTTTCTCCTATTTTCCAATCCGGTTAGCGTGTCATAATAAAATTGATGTTCTATCGAATCGAGCATCGTGTTAAACACATTTTTGATCGAATCGATCTCTTCAATATTATCATTCACCTCCACCCGTTTTTTCATATCCTGAGAAGCCGTTATGTTTTTAATGACATTTGAAAAGTTTTTAATCGGTTTAATCAAATACTGATTCAATTCGATAAAGATTGCAATAAAGACCACCAAAGAAAAAATTACGATAAAAATAATAAAAAAGTTGATCATCTCCGTCAGCGAAATTTTTAAATCGTCTATCGGATACGAAACATCAATGACCCCTAATACATCCCCTGCCTTTGCATTGGTATGACATTTTAGACAATTGTTTTTAGCCACAACCGGATAATAGTATTCGATCACTTCAGAGTTTGAAATATTTAAAACTTCTTCTCCGCTAATGGCTTTTGCAATATCGTGATCCGATTCTCTGGCCAACTTGTCTTTTTCTATTTCACCGAACAGTTCTGCCACTCTTGCACTTCGATAAACATTAACTTTCATGTGTTCGTCAACACCATTAAGCCGGGTGATGATCTCTTCTAAATCGTCTTTATTCCAACCTCTCTGCATCGCAGAATAAAGGGCTTCAAAAACAAGCATACTCGTTTTTTTGGCATCTACATGGGCGAGATTGCTAATCGCATCCCGTTTCATATACTCCCCATAAAAATAGGCGGCTATAAGGGTCAAAAACATCGTAATAAAAATAATTTTGGCGGCAATCTTCGTATAGCTTGTTTTATGTGACATTTCGACCTCATAATTCATAAAAATAAATGATCTTTAATTTTCTGTGTTAATCACTTAATTTATTTTTTATATTAATTTATTTTATCATATCAAATGCTATTTTTTTACCCGTTATGTAACTTTTGTTACGCTGATATCGCTTTTTTAGCTCTACAATACGGAGACTGAATCTCAAGGATTTCCTATGTGTCTTATACTTACCCTGGCCTTTATCTTTGCTACCCTTGCATTCTTTTCACACGGGTTAATACCTCAGGCAATTATGAGCGGAGTTATCGCTTCCCTCTCCCTCTTTTTTTTCATCCGCAAACTCATAACCAACGGCCGTTGTATTTTCGGAAAAGATCGTGACTGTAACAAACCCTAAGTGCGCTACGCTACAATTTCACCTTTTAATGAAGGTGTTATCAATGCAAAAATTTTTCCTCTTTTTTCTACTCGTTGTTGCTGTAACCCTTTTTGCCGATGAGCCTGTACAATGGGGTGAAAACGTAACCGGAGTCGTCACGACATTTAATACTCCTAAAAAAGAGATAGCCCTCACCTTTGATGCGTGCGGGGGAAGTTTTCGCAGTTCCCAGTACGATGAGGGGCTGATCAATTTTCTGAGTGAGAACCGTATTCCGGCTACACTGTTTATCAACTCACGATGGATACACACTAACCCCGAAATTTTCCAGAAACTCTCAGCCAATCCCCTCTTTGAGATTGCCAACCACGGCACCGCACATCGCCCGCTCTCGGTGAACGGCAAAAGTATTTACAACATTCCCGGTACCGCTTCTGCTGAAGAGGTTGCCCATGAAATCAACGCTAATGCCGATCTGATCGAAAAGCTCACCGGCAAACGTCCCCGCTTTTTCCGTTCCGGCACCGCCTATTATGATGAGCACTCCGTTGCCATTGCCCATAAAAATGGCGTCGAAATCGCCGGGTTCAGCGTTTTAGGGGATGCGGGAGCAACCTTTAGCGCATCCAAAGTGACCCAACAGCTCATGAGTTCCCGTAGCGGCGATATTCTCCTGTTTCACATGAACCATCCCGAAGGAGGAACACGAGAGGGGATCATCGAAGGTATTGCTAAACTCCAAGAGAGCGGTTTCAGTTTCGTCCGTCTCAGCGATGTCAAAGAGCATCTCAATCGCCTACCTTAGCGCTAAGTGTGCTACAATATTTTTAGAAAGAGAGGTGAACTATGTCTTTTAATCTAAAATTTCTCTCCGGCGAATCGTGGCCATTCTCACTGTTCCTCTTTATTGCAGCCTTGAGTATCTTTATTCTCCTTGCTCACTACCTGCGAAACGATCACGTCGTCTATTTTGATCAGACGATTCTGACGTGGTTTCATGCGATCCGTCATCCCTATCTGGACCATTTTTTCTCCACGATCACGTGGATGGGATCGTTATGGATCCTTTTGCCCCTCTATCTTCTATTGACTTTTACCCTAAGCCCCCACATAGAGCATTTTGAAAAAATCTTGGGAATCACCTTTTGGGGAACCGTGATCACCGTCTACGCACTCAAATTTGAATTTGAACGCAAACGTCCTCTTTTTTTCGGAGCGATTAATGAACTTCCTCTCGATCCTTCGTTTCCGAGTGCCCATACCGCTCAGATCACCGCATTCGCCCTTGGGCTTTCTCTGGCGCTCATCGGCACTCAAACGCTCTATCAAAGTGTACTATCCTCACTTCTTTTACTACTTGTTGTGTCCGTTTCCGCCTCACGGATGTACCTCCAAGTCCATTTTCCGACCGATATCTTGGCGGGGATGCTCATCGCCTTCATATGGGCCATTATTACGGGTTGGATTGTTAAAACGGGGGTATTGGGATGAAAAACAAATTTTTAGAGACGGGGGAACACGGCTATCATCCGCTGCGAAAATTCAGAATTATCCTCTCAGGTCTCCGTTTTGCCGTTATTTACGATTTTAGTGTTTTATACAAAATCATCATCTCCGCCCTTCTTCTCATTCCGGTTATACTCTATAAAGAGTGGATTGATGCTTCTTTGATCATTCTAGCGACAGGGGTTATGATCGCGGGAGAAGTTTTTAATACGGCGATCGAAGCGGTATGCGATTTTATGGAAACACGCTGCAATGAAAAAATTCGCATTATCAAAGATATTGCAGCCGCAGCCGCAGGAATCACTATATTTACGTGGGTAGCCGTTTTAGTGATCGAATTGATAAAAGTGCTTCCCCATCTTACCAATTGATGCTCTCTCTTTTTATGTAACTCAGGTTACAGACACCTCTAGCTTCAAAGCGTTACAATGCTCCTACAAATTTCGAGAATCACATTCTCGACCAAGGAGTTTATAATGGTATGTAACATAGGGATGATCGATCGTATTCTACGCATCAGTGCCGGGCTGGCTCTTATTGTGTGGGCGATGATAAGCGGTAACGTTTTCGGCTATGTCGGGATTGTTTTACTACTGACAGGAGCTATGAGTCTCTGTCCTCTTTATTCATTGCTTGGAATCAATACAGGCTGTAAACCAAAACACGAATCATAATGTTGTGTTATAATGCCTCAAACTCCTTGAGGCATTTATATGGAACTTTCAGCATTTACTTTTTTCTCCCATCTATCCTCGGAACTTCAACAGTTTGTCCATGCTCACGCCCGTCCGATCACCGTCTCAAAAAACACGATTTTATTTTATCAAGGTGATGTATGCACGGATATCCTCTTTTTGACCGAGGGAAATGTCCGTCTCTATATCCAAGGCGAAGGGATCGAAGAGATCACCCTCTATACACTCAAACCGCTCGAACAATGCGTCGTCAACACCGCTAGCCTTGTCTCCCAAAACGTTGCCATCGGAACCGCCATCACAGAGAGTGATATCAGCGGCTATCTCCTCGATTATGAATCGATCCGCTCTCTCATGTCTCAAAGCCCGGAGTATCTCAGTTTCATATTTTCCCTCTTTACCGTCCGTCTCGCATCGCTGGCTACGCTCGTGGAGGATATCAAATTCAAACGTCTCGATGTACGTTTACTCGAATGGCTCGCACATCAGGAAAACAGCCGTATCGAAATGACCCATGAGCAGATTGCAACGCAGCTGGGGACCTCACGCGTCGTGATCAGCCGACTGCTGAAAGATTTAGAACACAAAGGAAAAGTCCATCTGGAACGCGGAGCGATAGAGCGGTTAGCGTAACACTTTAGCGAGATTTTAATGAGGCAGAAAAAATAATGATCCAAACCCACCCTAAAACAAGTTCAAATCCCACAAAAGAGACTATCTTCAGATAAGCAAAACTTTCTAACCCTTGAGCTATAGCAACCGGGCTCAGTTGATCGAG
>NZ_MIBT01000055.1:0-25009 GCF_001829605.1 Sulfuricurvum sp. RIFCSPLOWO2_12_FULL_43_24
TGTCTCGCCCACACGGCGGAAAATGCGGGATTTGAAGCCCTTTTTATGCAGATCATGGGAGATCGGGAACTGGTTATGGATGTTCAAGAAGCAATCAGCGGCAACCGTGTCCAGTTTGATTATATCTCCATCGGCGGGGTGAACCGTGATTTAACCCCTGAACTGAGTGCATTGATCCATAAAAATTTGAACACTCTTTCTGAAAAAATTGATGCTCTACTCGGGTTGTTTGATAATAATTGGTCATTGTCCCTTAAATACAAAGGCTTAGGAGTGCTGAGCTTGGAGGATGCCTACACTTACAATGCATTGGGGCCGTTGGCACGAGCGGCGGGATTGGCAACCGATGTCCGCGCCGAGACGAGCGATTTTCCTTATGAGGCATTGGGCTATACGATGATCCTCGAATCTACGGGGGACATCCATGCCCGTAACTTCGTCCGTCTTCGGGAGATTCAAAACTCTATAGCAATGTGCCGTAATATTGTTGATAACCTCCCGCTCGGAGAGATACAGGAGAAGGCAAAAGGGAAACCGAACGGCGAAGCGGTCGTCCGTGTCGAAGCACCGCGCGGAGAGCTTTTCTATCTGGTTCGAGGGAACGGACAGAATATGCTGGAGAGAGTTCGGATCAAGACTCCGACCTTTTCGGCGATTCCTGCAATGATGGAAGTGTTTAAGGGCGCAGAGTATGCCGATGCACCGGCGATTCTCGCCTCATTTGATCCGTGTATGTCCTGTACGGCGAAGTAGGAGAGATTATGTTACGCTCTATGCTCGAAGCGTTTAAAAACCTTTTCAAACCGGTACGTACAATTCAGTACCCCGCAGAAGATATCGTTTTGCCGAACGGCTATCGGGGGTTGATCGAATATGGGATAGATGAGTGCATCTTTTGTGATAAATGCGAAAAAGTATGTCCTCCCGGGGCAATTTTGTTTTATCAGCATGAAGGCGGAGAGAAAGAGTACCGCTATAACCCGTGGCTCTGTATCTACTGCGGTGAATGTGTCCGTGCCTGCCCGAAACCTGAGGAAGCGTTGTGGCAAAGTGAGACGAAACAGCGCAGCGCCGTAAAAGAAGACGGTGCGAACGAGGGGTGGTTTGTCTACGAAGATGCGTGTAAAAAAAGCCGCCAAAGGTATGTGGAAGCGAAAAAAGCCGATAAAATCCAAAACAAGAGTGAGGAGTAGATCATGCGCATCGTTATTGTCGGAGGCGGGATTGCCGCTGTTTATATCGCCAATTCTCTTATGGAACAATCGAATGAATGGGAGGTGGTCATTGTTTCGGATGAGGAACACCCTCCGTATGATCGTATCCATTTGTGTAAACTGGTCGATGATTGCAACTGTAACGATTCCATCGAATTGGAACTGCACTCGAAAGTACGGTTGGAACTGAACCAAAAGATCGTATCTCTCGATCCGCAGAATAAGCGTGTTTTCAGTGAGCATGCCGCATTTCATTACGACAAGCTGATCATCGCGACAGGATCGGTTCCCAAAACCCTTTTTAACATCACCGGTATTGAGAATGCGGCGACGTTCCGAAGTCAGAAGGATTGCGAAGTGATCGCGCAGGGGATGGTCGGTAAAAATGTGATTATCGTCGGAGCGGGACCGATTGCTCTCGAACTGCTCGATACCCTGATGCGCAGCGATACCCCGAAGAGCATTACGCTGCTGGTGCGTAAAAACTATCTCTACTCCGAGGTGATCAGCCGTGAGGGATTAGAACTGATACGGGGGATTTTCGAAGCCGATCCGCGTGTACGCATCCGATTTAAAGATCAAATCGTGGATAAAGAGGTGAGAGGTAATACGATTACCAAAGTATTGACGACACAAGGAGAAATTGATAATCCGTTTATTATTTTCGGTGTCGGGATCGATCCCAATATTGCCTTTGCACGTGAGGCGCTTGAGTGTGATCGGGGAGTTTTGGTAGATGAGAGGATGCGTACATCGGTAGAGGATATCTATTGTGTGGGAGAAGCGGCGCAGCTCCGTGCGGGGGGATTTATCGCCGGACGGGTCAAAGAATGCACCCTTCAAGCAGATGTAGCGATTGAGCATCTGCTTGGGGATGCAAACACATCGTTTAAAGAAGAGGTTTCGATCGATGGGCTCAAAGTGGGATCGTTCTTGTTCGCCGACGTTACCGCAACCGATTTTGATCCGAATGATCATGAGAACGAAACGATTTTGATCACACACGGAGATCGGATCGATCAGTATATCGTCAATAATGACAGGCTAAAACGGTTTATCGGGATCAATACCAATATCGATCTGTTAGCTTTGAAACGGCTGATGGAGAAGGATGAACCGATCGATGCGGCGTATCTCTACTCGAATCGTCTGATGTCCGAATATGGGAGACTTGTATGCAGCTGTGAGGGGGTGCATGAGCAGGAATTGGTCGATATCATCAAAGAGAATGCGGTGACATCGTTTGCGGAACTCAAAGAGCACACCAAAGCGGGACGTACCTGCGGGCGGTGCAAACAGGATGTCTGTGCGATCATCAATGCAACTCCGGTTGATCCCGCTGAAGCAGGTCGGTTACGTGAAGAGCGCGAAGCACTTAAAACAGCGCATGAACTCGAGATTGTCCAAGCGCGGATCGATAAATACAACCGTATCCACCCTAAAAATCATTTAAGTGCCGAAAATTTGCAGGAAGCGCTTGAAACATTTGAGATGGGTAAAGAGTTCAATCGCTGGGTTTCGATGATTACCGCCTCGATGCATCTGCATCCGAAGTTTGAGGAAGGGGTTAAAGGGGCGGTGATGCAATTGAATAAAATACCGATTATTTGGCTGGAACTTGCCGATTGTTCGGGAAATTCGGAAGGATTTATCAAATCAGCGCATCCGAGTGTCGATGATTTGATCCTCAAATACATCTCGCTCGATTATCATGAACTGCTGATGGCAGGATCGGGAGATCAATCCGAAGCGGTGTTGGATCGAATTATTCGGGAGGATGCGGGAAAATACCTCCTGATCGTGGAGGGTGCCGTGCCGATGGGGCTGGAGGGGAAATTCTTGCGGATCGGCCCTAAGGGGGAGACAGGGGTAGATTTGCTTCGCCGTGTCGCCCAAAAAGCGGTGGCGGTGATGGCAGTAGGCTCATGCGCTCTTGATGGGGGGGTGGTTGCGGCTGCTCCCAATCCTACCGGAGCGGTAGGTGTCTCTGAAGCACTGGGTCGCGAGGATATTATCAACCTTCCGGGATGTCCTGTCAATCCCATTAATATCGTAGGGACATTGCTTCATTATATTATGTTCGAAGAGTTTCCGAAGCTTGATAGTAAAAACCGTCCCGAATGGGCGTATGGTTTCCGTGTCCATGATAACTGTGAACGCCGAGGGCACTACGATGCCGATGAGTTTGTCCGTGAATGGGGGGATGAGGGGGCGAAGAAGGGGTGGTGCCTTTTTGAAATGGGATGCAAAGGCCCCTACGCCGATCTCAACTGCTCGCTGGTGAAGTTCAATGAGGGGACCAGCTGGCCGGTACAGGCGGGACATGGATGTTTCGCGTGCGGTCAGGGTAAAATCGCGTTTGACAGCTACGCCAATAATCGTAAGTTACCGGAGGGTGAACATGAGCACTAAAAAAATTGTTATTGACCCGATTACCCGTATCGAGGGGCATCTACGGATCGAGGTGGAGATCGATGAGAATAACGTTGTTACGGAAGCGTGGGCTTCGGGTCAGCTTTTTCGGGGGATCGAGACGATTTTAAAAGGGCGTGATCCGCGCGATGCGGGATTGATCGCTCAGCGTATCTGCGGGGTATGTACGAACGTCCATTACCGTGCTTCGATCAGTGCGGTGGAAGCGGCATACGGCATTGAAATACCGCAAAATGCCGAGATCATCCGTAATCTGGTGACACTTTCTTTGTTTGTTCAAGATCATATTGTCCATTATTATCATCTCCATTCGCTCGATTTTGTCGATATCACAGCGGCGCTTAGGGCAGACTGTACGCAAGCTTCCGAGGATGCTGAGAGCTGGTGTGAACACCCTTATCGCAACTCTGACGGTCATCTCGAAGCGATCAAAGAGAAGCTGGAGGGGTTTGTTAAAGCGGGGCGGCTTGGGCTGTTTGCCAACGGTTACTGGGGACATGACGCCTATCGTCTCTCTCCGGAAGAGAATTTGGTTCATATGAACCACTATCTCGAAGCACTTCGGATTCAACGAGATCTCTCCAAAGCGGTAGCAATTTTCGCAGGAAAAACCCCCCACCCCCAAAATCTTGTCGTCGGCGGGGTTACGAGTGTTGCCGATATGCTTAACCCTCAGCGGTTGAATGACTTTTTGTTCATTATCAAAGAGGTTCGAGATTTCATCGAACGTGCCTACATACCGGATATGCTGATGCTCGTCAATGCGTATCGTGACTCGATTGCTGCGGGAGAAGGACGTGCCAGCGGTAACTTTATGTGCTGCGGCGGATACCGATTTGGAAAGCAGCAACAACTTTTTGAGAGCGGCGTGATCAAAGGGCATAACTTTGACTCCGTTGAGCCGTTTGACGCTGGAAAAATCACCGAAGAGGCATCACGCTCATGGTATGAAAACGATGCACCGCTTTCACCGTATGAGGGGGAGACAACCCCGTTTTACACCGATTTGAATGAGGACGGTTCGCTCAAAACCGAGGGAAAATACACGTGGGTCAAAGCGCCGAGGTATGATGGGGAGGTGATGGAAGTGGGGCCGTTGGCGCGAATGATAATGGGCTACGTTAAAAATTCTCCCGTTATCCGCCCGTACATGGAGCGCTTCATGAAAAAATCGGGGATGAGTCTGATCGATTTTTCGACGACGGTGGGACGCAATGCGGCGCGCGCTGTGGAAGCACAAATTTGCTGCGACTATCTTTTCGATACGATGAGCGATTTGATCGAAAATATCAAATACTACGATGAAACGACGTGGACGAAGTATCTCTTTGAAGAATTGCCCAAAGAGGCAAAGGGCTCAGGTATTTTCGAAGTGCCTCGCGGCGTACTCGGGCATTTTGTCCGTATCGAAGAGGCTAAAATCGCCAACTATCAGGCGGTCGTTCCGACAACATGGAATGCCTCTCCTAAGGGGGCCAAAGAGGGGCGCGGAGCCTATGAAGAGTCATTAATCGGACTTCGTCTCGCCGATCCCTCCGCACCGTTGGAGGTTTTGCGTGCGGTACACTCGTTCGATCCGTGTCTGGCGTGTGCCGTACATGTCATCGATGCAACAGGAAAAGAACTCTCTCGGTACAAACTGAACGATTCAAATATATCTAAATCTGAATTATAATTCAGTTTTAAAGAACTATCTGTCATAGTAAAAAAAGATCGGTATTTTGTGGTCTCCTGGAGATCAAGCAAATGAGTTATGATGGATAAGATTATTGGTTTTCTTGCTTTGCAACAGTTTATTTATGGGATAGGGTGGCTTGTAGGGATAAGACTGATTCCTGAAATACGTAGAGTAGGAATTTGGCTGAGCGGGTTCGCTATTTTGAGCGGTTTATATTTCAGTATTTCTCCTACTCATGGGGAGACAGTTACCTCTTGGCATATTTATAGTGCGCAGTTTGTTATTTTGCTGGTTATGGTTATGGTACGACGAGCCAACGAAGCCCTTTTTTTCGAACCGTATCGTTGGAAAGAAGATGCGAGTCTGATTGTACTCTTTTTAATGATTGTTCTGTGGACGTTTAGTGTTCCGATGCAAACATCCGTTGTTGTGATGACAGCCTCTTTTATCGTTCTTTGGATGGGGATTCGAACGGTTGTTCTATCGTATCGTTCAATTTCCAATGAATTCGGCTTAACGATTACGCTGTTGGTGAATATGCCGATCATATTCTTTTTGCTGGTAAAAGGGGTTCAGGCTTTTGCGATCATCGATCACCAAATGATTATACTTGATCCTAATACAGGGCGTTTGGAAAGTAAATGGTATCTTGCATTATTGCTTGCCCTCACAGGATTAATGCATGTCAATTATGTGGTTATGCTGTTAAAACGGCTTATTCAAGATCTGAACAAGATGACAAAAACGGATGTATTGACAAATGTGATGAACCGTCGTGCGGCGGAGGAGGCTCTTTGTCGTGAGTTAAGCGAGACGACTCGCAATGGGGACGCTTTTACAATATTCATGATAGATATCGATTTCTTCAAAAGTGTCAATGACCGATACGGACATGCGAAAGGCGATGAAGTATTACGCGGTGTCTGTAAATGTATGCGAGAAACGGTTCGGAAAAATGATTACGTAGCACGGTTCGGAGGGGAAGAGTTTTTGATTATTCTTCCTCATACTTTAGTAGAGTCGGCGGTTGAATTAGCCGATAGAATCCGTCAAAAAGTGGCTGATTTACGCTTTGAATCCGATGACATCAGGATAACGATCAGTATAGGAATCACACAATCTGATACGAATGACACGGTGATGGAACATATTGTTTCCCGAGCCGATAAAGCATTATATAGGTCAAAAGAGTGTGGTCGAAATCAGATTAATGTGAATACAAAAATTCTGAATGCATGTTCGCTATAATTACGAAAATGAATCACCAAGAGGAATAGAATTTGGCACGACCGACTAAAGAAGAACGTAAAATCTCGATTATGACAAAAGCCCTGGAGCTTTTTTCAAAGGAGGGATTTTATCAGACAACCATGCCCACAATCGCCGAAAAAATCGGTATGAGTGTCGGAAATCTGTATAACTACTTTACGTCCAAAGAGATGCTCGCCAAAGACCTCATTCTCTACATTGCCAATATATTGGGTGAGGAAATTCGAAAAATCAATGAAAGTCCGATGAGTACCCAAGAGAAAATCGAGGCGATTGTCCATATGTATTTTCGTATCGCCCAAGATCGTCCTGAAACCATCGAGTATTTCTTGCGGGTTTATCTCTCGAACCGCGAAGTCTTTCAAAATTGCTGCGAGGGGATGATCTGCGTCTCCGCTTTCGTGACCGAAATGATGATCTTTTTTGAAGAGGGTGTCCGATGTGGTGAGTTGAGAGATCAGGATTTTTTCAGTGCATTCGGTCTTTTCATGGGGTATCTGGGAGGAATGGTGTTTATCAACGGTGAAAAGATTCTCCCTAAACCGTTAGAGAGCTACGAACACTCGATCAGCGAGAATATCTACTATGCTCTCAAATCCCGCTAGAGTCAAAATTATTTGGCTGCAGGGGATCACCTGCAACGGCAATACCCACTCGTTTTTAAACGATCCCGCTCTGGGAAATTTTTTGGAATCGGCGGAGTTTATCCACCATCCGCTTCTCCCTTGTAAAAACACACTCAAAGAGTTGGTCAAAAAACTTCCTAAATCGGATATTTTGATTTTCGAGGGGGCGTATAGCGCCTCGTTCGAACGTGCCGGTATGGCGATGGAGACGCTTTTACCCGCCCTTGCATCCAAAACCAGCCATATCATTAGTTTAGGCAGCTGTGCGAGTTTTGGGGGAATATTCAAAGAGGGCAATCCAGACCAAATCAGCGGAATAGTGTTTGATAAAGAGGAAGAGAAGGGGCCGCTGCGTGCTATGCGAGAGAAAGTAATTACCCTCAGCGGGTGTCCCGCCCACCCAAAATGGCTCAGTTTTGTCATCGATATGATCGTATCGGGCAAAAAAATAGCGCTGGATGAGTATCGTCGTCCCAAAGAACTCTACGGCTATCTCGTCCACAACGGCTGTTTGCGCAACGAGTATTTTGAGTGGAAAGTGGACAGTCACCATTTCGGAACCAAAGAGGGGTGTTTGTATTATGCCCAAGGGTGCCAAGGCCCCTTTACCCACGGCAGCTGCAATAAAATCCTCTGGAATGAAGTGAGTTCCAAAACCCGTTCCGGTACACCGTGTGTCGGGTGTACTGAACCTACGTTTCCCAAAAGCAATCTTTTCTCAACGAAAACGTACATGTCGATCCCCTCGGAGATGCCCTTGGGGATACCGAAACGGAGCTATCTCGCTTTGGCAGGGGCGGCGAAATCGTTCCATATTAAACGGCTCGAAGAGAGGTTGATCGATGATAACGCATGAACTGATCGAGCGGATCGAAGGGGAAGCGGTCCTCGATTTTAAAACCGATAAAAGCGGAGTTGTCCAAGATGCTAATATCCGCTTTATCCATTTTCGGGGGATGGAAGCGATTTTGGAAGGACGCAATGCTCTTGATGCTTTGGTGATCACTCCCCGCGTCTGCGGCATCTGCGGTCATTCGCATCTGATCGCGACGGTGAAAATGATCGAAAATGTCTACCGCAATGCGGGAGTTTCGATCCGTATCAGCGACAAAGCAAACGCAATCCGCCAGATCACTCTCTCGTGCGAACTGATCCAAAACCATATCAAATGGCTCTATCTCGTGATGCTTCATGAGAGCGCAAAGATGCTGGGAGAAGAACCGAGCGTTGCCCTTAAAGCACTCTATGTTTCGTCACAGGTCAATCAGCTGTGCGCCCTTTTCAGCGGTCAGTGGCCTCACAGTTCGTATGCCCTCCCCGGAGGTGTGACGTGCGATCCGACCCATATCGAAGTGATGCAGGCGTTGAAAATCCTCTCCGACGTGGAGTGTTTTATCCGTGATGAGGTACTGGGGTGTGATGTTGATGCGTTTGCCCAAGCGATGGAGCAAAATAAAGTGCTGAGCCTCACCGGAGATTTTGGAACCGTATTGCGTAATTTTGAGCGGCTTGGAGTGTTGGAACAGGGGAAAAGTCACAGTCGATTTTTGGTTCTGGGGGATACCCAAGAGATTATCGTCCATTCGCAGCGCAGCGGTGCGATTGCGGAAAATGTGAGCGAAGATAGTTCTCAAACATTTGCGGAAGGGGGAAACACCTATGCCAAAAATGCTCTCTACAACGGAGAATTTTTCGAGACGGGACCGTTAGCGCGCGCTTTGGTTCAGGAACGCACAGGAATCAGTGCTCTGCATCGTTTATACGGAGATAGTGCGCTGACGCGGATCACGGCTCGGGTTGATGAAATGGTATCACTATGCGCAGAGGTGCGTGAGCTTTTAATGTCGCTGGATCTCTCCCAGCCTTCGTTTATCACCCCTCCCTCCATCGAGAGTATTAGCGGTGAAGGGATCGGGATCGTCGAAGCCCCGCGCGGGTCACTGATCCATCGTGCAACCATTGAAAAAGGGAAAATCGTGTCGTATACGATTATCACTCCGACCCAATGGAATCTGGGAAATGGAACATCGATGATTCCGGGAATAGCACAAAAGGCTATGATCGGAGCCGCATCCACGGCGAAAGCCTCGCTCTTATTTCGCACCTTTGATGTCTGCTCGGTCTGTACGACGCATTAGACTTTTATTTGATCTATTGACACCTTGTATCTTAATGGATACAATTTGTCCATGTATACCATTCAGCAAACCCATAAATTTTCGCAATGGCTCATAAAACTCAAAGATATGCGTGCCCGTATCGCAATCGCTCGACGTTTGGAGCGTGCTCAAAGCGGTAATTTTGGGGATGTGAAGAGCGTGGGTGAGCGTGTATTTGAGATGCGTGTCGATATGGGGGCGGGTTATCGGCTCTATTATACGATGCGTGGGAATGAACTTATTATTTTGCTCGTTGGCGGTGATAAATCGACGCAACAACGCGATATAGAAAAAGCCATAGAAATGGCAAAGGAGATATAACGATGGAAACACAATTGACTCCATTTGATATGACGCAGTATTTAGACAGCGAAGAAGCGATTGCTGAGTACCTCACGCAAGTCCTCGAAGAGGGTGATACCGATGAGCTAATCCGTGCCATCGGACATATCGCGAAAGCTCGCGGTATGAGCCAAATCGCACAAAAGAGCGGATTGGGACGCGAGAGCCTCTATAAAACATTCGCCCCCGGTTCTAAACCCCGTTTTGATACCATCGCCAAAGTGGTAAAATCTTTGGGATTGCACTTTCATATTACGAAGCTTTAAGCGGCGTAATCCGTCATTCCCGTCTTTCCCGTTCGCCCTGAGCCTGTCGAAGGGTGAGTCCATGGTTCGACAAGCTCACCACGAACGGGAGATTAATTTGCAAAATGACAGATAACAGATGTTTCAGAGTGAAAAGAGTATGATAAGACGATAAAAAACACCAAAGGGGTACACATGGGTGAGGGATTGGTTCGATGCCGACAACGGATGCTCAATTACACCAAATCGCTTGCTCATCTGCGTGCCACAGTCGAAAAAGAGAGCCTTAACGAGATTGAAAAAGCGGGGTTGATCCAGTTTTTTGAAGTGGCATTTGAGTTGGCGTGGAAAGTGATGAAAGATTATCTCATCACTGAGGGGTATGATGTCAAAAGCCCCCGCGAAGCGATCAAAACTGCTTTTGATTATGGGCTGATTTCGGATGGTGCGAAATGGCTCGAAGCACTCGAAAAACGAAACCTCGCCGCCCACACCTATGATGAATCGATCCTCGATGAACTCGAAGAGCTGATCACTCACACCTACTATCCGATGATGGAAGCGCTCAGAATCTCTCTCGAAGAGCGGCTATGATTGGACTTTCGGATTCGGAACTTCAAACTCTCCGCGATGTATTTGAGCGTTTCCCCGACATTTCTGAAGTGATCCTATTCGGCTCCCGCGCACGCGGTACGCATCGACCTTCCTCTGATGTTGATCTCGCTCTCAAAGGGCAAAATCTCAGTATCGATACCCTTGCGAAACTCCGCTATGTCCTCGAAGAGGAGACCAATTTTCCCTATTTTTTTGATGTTGTGCTTTATGATCGGGTGGAAAATGAGGCGTTGAAGAGGGAGATAGATGAGGGTAAGGGATTAAAAAAGGAAAATTATGGAACAAATATTTGATTTAATAAAAAATTATGGCTCTCAGCTTTCTGCTATTGGTGCCGCTGTTGCATTTATTTTTGCTATCTATAAATTTCAAGTTGAGCGGGCTGCAAGCCATTTTTGGAAAGAATTTGAGGCATATCATAAGTTGGTGAAAGAGCTTGTAGAACCTCCTTCTGAAAATGGGGCAATGTTTATTGATCGTCAAACAGCAGCAATTTATGAGTTGCGATTTTACAAGCGTTATTATTCTCATTCATCGAGGATGCTTAAAGGACTACGAGATAAATGGGCGGCAGTTCCAAATCAATATCCTCGTTTAATTGAAGAATTGAATTTAACAATTGAATATATTGAAAAAAAGCTCTAAAGCCTTGATAATGACCCCCATCACCAACAACATGGACGTATTCGCCGAGAAGTTCGAGAACATTGATCTGCACGGCAAAAAGATCACCAAAGCCGAGTTCGATGACTGCACCTTCGTCTCGTGCGATTTCAGCGAGACCTTTTTTTCCTCTTGCAAATTTACCGAATGCCGTTTTGAAAACTGCAATCTGAGCCTGATGAAACTCACCAATACGAAAATGAGCGATGTCGAGTTTGTCTCGTGCAAGATGATCGGGATCGATTGGACGATGGCGGATTGGAAGAGTTTGCTGAATGCCGATCCGCTCCATTTTCGGGAATGTATCCTGAATGATAGTAATTTCTTCGGATTGACGTTAGAAGGTATGCTTATGCGGGAATGTCGAGCCAAAGAGGTCGATTTTCGCAATGCGACCCTCCAAAAAGCCAATTTTAGCGGAACGGATTTCAAGGGGGCACTGTTTGGCAATACCCACCTCGAAGGCGCCAACTTTACCGACACGAGTAACACGATGATCGATATCCGCTCGAACCATCTCAAGGGAGCGCTCTTCAGCCGCTATGAGGCGCTGTTTTTACTTGAGACGATGGGGATCGTATTAGTAGATTGAATATATTATGACCGCACTAAAATAACTTTTTTAAAACTTACCTTTTTTCTCTTCATGAGAGTAAAATAATATTTTTTTATTGCTTGATTGTTTACGAATTGAGTATTTTTGTTCTAAAAATGAATAAGTATTCACCTTTTTTAAATAATTTTTATCTTTTAAATATTCGTTTAAGTTATCCAGTCGTAGAATACTGAATGATTGTTCATAAAAAATTGAGGAGGGGATTATGTCCGATAGAGTAGAAGCGGTTAAAAAACTGTTTACTTCGAAAAGTTCGCGTGTCGAAACGAACAAGGGTGATACGTATTATCAAGACTTGTTCGATAAATGTGAGGCGCGTTTGAATGAAATGCGTGCACAGACACCGGCAAACAAACTAGATTTTACCGATCTTTTAGAAGAGAATGGTATCGATCGACGTGAGTTTATGAAATGGGCTAGTGCTACAACAGCAATGTTGATGTTACCTCCTATGTTTACACCACTGGTTGCCGATGCGGCAGTGATGATGAATCGTGCGCCGGTTATTTGGCTTGAACTTCAAGACTGTGCCGGAAACTCTGAAGCGCTTTTACGTGCCGATGGGCCAAAAATCGATGAGATCGTTTTGGACATAATTTCCCTTGAATTTCATGAAACGCTTCAAGCTGCATCAGGCCATCAGGCTGAGAAACAGCTCGATGAAGCGATGGAACATTTCAAAGGAAAATATCTCCTATTCGTTGAAGGTGCTATTCCGATGGGGATGGAGGGACAGTACGGAACAATCGGTGCAAAAGGTGAAACATTCCATGACCATTTATTGCGCTGTGCTGAAAATGCTGCTGCAGTTGTTGCGGTAGGAAGTTGTGCTACGTATGGCGGTATCCCTGCAGCGTCTCCGAATCCTACGGGTGCGGTTGGGGTTATGGATGTTGTCAAAAGCAAACCTATTATCAATATCCCTGCTTGTCCGGCAAATCCTGCCAATATGGTCGGGGTGATTTTGCATTACGTCTTGACGGGTCAAGTACCGGAACTTGATTCACTTCTCCGTCCTAAATTTGCATTCGGCTATCGTATCCACGATAACTGTGAACGCCGCGCACACTTCGATGCCGGTGAGTATGTTGAAGAGTGGGGCGATATTGGTGCCAAAAACAATTTCTGTCTCTACAAAATGGGTTGTAAAGGACCGATGACGTTTAACAACTGTTCGATTGTCCGTTACAATGATGGGGTAAACTGGCCTATCGGAGTCGGACGCGGTTGTATCGGATGTTCGGAACCCGATTTCTGGGATAAATACGCGTATGAGCGTCCGATGTCGGATGCAAAAATTAAAGCACCTACGGGTGGAGTTGAAAAAACCGTTGACGAATTTGGTTTGGGCATGTTGACCGCAGTCGGTATCGGTATCGCGATCCATGCAGCAGCCAGCGCAGTAGCCGGTAAACGAGAAAATTCAGGAGAGAGCCATGAGTAAGCATATTGTAGTTGACCCTATTACCCGTATTGAAGGACATTTGCGTATTGAAGCGGTCATTGATGATAATAACACGATTGTAGATGCGTACAGCGCTTCGACGATGTTCCGTGGTATTGAGACGATTTTACAAGGACGCGATCCTCGTGACTGCGGACTTTTAGCAATGCGTATTTGCGGTGTTTGTACCGGAACTCACTATCAACGCTCTATTGAAGCGGTAGAAGATGCGTTTAACATCACTATCCCTAAAAATGCTCGTCTGGTTCGTAACTTGATTCAAGGTGCGCTCTATGTGCATGACCATGTGGTTCATTTCTATCATTTGCATGCACTTGATTTCGTTGACGTTGTTTCCGCATTGTCAGCCGATCCGGTTAAAACAGCGGCAGAAGCACGCAAATGGGCAAGTGTTGCGGGTGAGTCCCCGTTTATTGACGGTGAGAGCGAATTTAAAGCGATTCAAGATCGTGTGGCAAAATTTGTCAAACAAGGGCGTCTCGGAATTTTCGGAAACGGTTACTGGGGCAATCCGCACTATAAATTGACTCCTGAACAAAATCTTATCGGTGTTGCCCACTACCTTCAAGCGTTGGATGTACAACGTGATTTGGCAAAAATGCAGGCGATTTTCGGCGGTAAGAATCCGCATCCGCAATCGATTGTTGTCGGTGGGGTAACGTGTGTTCAAGATATTCAAAATCCTGCGCGTATTGCATTGTTCAAATCATTGCTGCTCGAAGGGCGCAGATTTGTTAAACAAGCGTATTTGCCGGATGTTTACATGGCGGGAACCATGTATGCGGGTGAAGCAACCGATTCAAAAGCGACCTTTAGCGAACTAGTCGGGGGCAAAGGGGTCGGTGGAACCGGCGGTGGATTGCTTAACTATATGAGTTACGGTGACTTCCGTCTCGATGATACCGGTTTTTACAACTCTGCGCTCCTTTTCCCTAAAGGGGTTGTCATGGGTGGCGATATCTCTAAAGTCCTTCCTTTGGATGAAGCAAAAATCATGGAAGACGTGACCCACGCATGGTACAAAGGGGACAAACCTCTTCATCCGTATGAAGGGCAAACAATCCCTGAATACACCGGTTTGGACAAACGTGCAGACGGTATCGCGTATTTGAAAACCAAAGAGAAATACAGCTGGATTAAATCACCGATTTACAATGATGCTCGTGTCGAAGTAGGGCCGTTGGCACGTATGGTGATCGGGGTTGCGGCAAAAGATAAGCGTATTACCCAATACGTCACCAATTTCCTAACACGTGGAAATCTACCGGTTTCAGTACTCTTTAGTACCGTCGGACGTACGGCGGCACGTGCTATCGAAACCGAGTTGATGGCAGATGTAATGGTTGAGTGGGTTGACGAACTTGCAAAAAATGCAGCTTCAGGCGAACTCAAAACATGGACTGATTTTGATTTTGATGAAGTGAGTGTGAGTGCAAAAGGACGCGGTATGGCGGAAGCTCCGCGTGGAGCCCTCGGACACTGGGTAAGCGTCGAGGATGGAAAAGTTATTAATTATCAAGCGATTGTCCCTTCAACATGGAATGCGGCTCCGCGTGATTATAAAAATCGTATGGGGGCCTATGAAGCGAGTTTGATCGGAACGAAAGTAGCCAATCCTGAGCAACCGTTGGAAATTATCCGTACTATTCACAGTTTTGACCCTTGTATCGCATGTGCGGTTCACGTCGTCGATACCAAAGGTAAAGAGCTTGCTGTTTACAAAGTAGATACTTCTTGCAGTATCTAAGGAGAGAATCATGAAACAACAGGGGTATACACAAGTCAAACGTATGACTCCGATCATGCGGATCATGCATTGGGTAAATGTGATTTGTTTGGTTGGATCGATTGCTACAGGACTTTATATCGGACACCCGTATTATCAGACATTAATTGCTGATGGTGCCGTTGATAAATACGTCATGGCGTGGAATCGCTATGGCCATTTTATCATTGCGATCATTTTTGATGTGACATCGGTCGCTATCGCCTATCTTTACTTTTTCAGTCGTTTTGAAAAAGCGTATAAGAAGGTGATTCCAAATGCGAAAAATATTTTGGAATTCAAAAATGTTTTAATTAATTTAATAACCTTAAACCGTAAAAATGAGTTCAATTCAGCTCATGCGGACAGTTTCAATACGGTCTATTTTACGGTTTTCCATTTGCTGTTGATTTGGATGCTTCTCACGGGGCTTCAACTCTATGTGCATGGATTAGGATCAGGGACAAGTTCAATCGGTGCATGGTGGCCGTGGATATTGCATGCATCAACGGATTGGACATTGTACGTAACTGGCGGAAGCAAAATGGATGTTCGTATGTCACATCATTTGACCATGTGGTTGATCCTTTGCTGGGTAGTGTTTCATATCTACTATCAAGTTTGGAGAACGATTTTCTGGAAAGAGGCGGATATCGCTATCGTTATCGGCGGATCGAAGTTTGTTAAAGACAACTCTCCAAAAGCGTAACAGTCCCGTCTGTAAAGGCGATTTTTTTACTCATTCACCCTGAACAAGGTTCAGGGTGAATGAAGAGCGTAGGTCTTTTATAATTCTCCGGCGGGAGAGAGATACAAGCTCTACCATTTTGTTATTGAAGGTTCGTTATGGCATTCGCATTAGAGGTGATGACCTCTTTTTCTCAACCCACGATTAAAAATTATCTTATTTCACTTATCCGCTCTTTTGGTATCAAAGCCGTTGTCCACCAGCAGAAAACGAAAATCATCTGTGCTTTTGACAGTACCGATGAAAGGCTTCAGGAATGTTTGGAATCGATCGCGTCTAATCTGCCGGCATCGTGTTTTATGAGCAATTCGCAGCATTACGAAATGGAGGGAGAGCCGGAATCGATTCCCGATTTTGAGATGGAATATCCGGTTGCACTGGGATTATGCCCAAGCTGTCAAAAAGAGATGTTTGATCCATCCTCGAAACGGTATTACTACCCTTTTACGCAGTGCACCCATTGCGGCGGGCAATACGCGTTTTTTGAACACTATCCGTACGCACGTGAAAATACGTCACTGTCGTATATAAAACCGTGTCCCACGTGTGAAAATGAGGCAAAAAATTTAGGACGACGGGAAAAACAGGTACTGGGCTCTTGTCATGAATGCGGTATCCCCGTAAAATTGATTCACAAAGAGAAAGAGCGTTATGCAAACGATGCAGGGAGCTTTCGAACAATGTTTGAAGTTTCCGCCAAAGCACTGCGTGACGGCAAAACTCTCCTGATGAAAACAACGATGGGATATCGGTTGTTTCAGCGAGCAGATATGCTTCCGCAAGGCTCAGTATTGATGCTTGTCAATGCGGTGAAGATTACGGAGTATTGCTCCCTCATTAACGATGAATTTAACGCATTGCTCAGCATCGAACGTCCTATTTTACATGTGGCGCTTAAAGATGAAACCCTGCGCAGTACATTCGGAGCCTCAATCGATGTCAAATACCCCGATGAGGGATTTTCCATTCTTCTTGCGAAAGAGTTGAGCCTTTTAGGACTCAATTTTATTGCTTATGAAGCCTTGGAAACTCCTTGTGAAGCCGATTTTGTGATGGATTTTGATCTGGAACTCCATCATCAGAGCGATATGCGGTTGTTTATCAATAAAGATGTCAAATTCATCGCCTCCGGTGAACGGGTTTCGTTTCCCTCAAGGCTCCCTTATGGAACGGATACCCTTAGCATCGCCCACGGTCTGGTCGGTATCAAGGATGATAAAGGGGTATTGTTCGATCAAATGGGACGGTTTACATCTGCTTCAACGTTCAAGGTTAATCAGCTTGAAACGGAACCCCGTGAAGTTGAATCGAATAACTTTCACTCGATTTCTGCAGATGAAGCCTCTTTTATGTCGGTAATAGCGGAACACAATAAATTCGGAACCAAAGTGGTGGGGGCCTATTTCGAAGGGGAACCCTCTTTTTTGTATTACGACGGTAAAAAAGTGATTCGGGTCGTACCTCCGAAACATTTCAGCGGAATCGGAATTATCGAAGCGATGCGCGGGTTGCGAGAAGGTTCCGATCGACTCATCGCTAATGTCGAGAACAATCATCCTGAGTTGTTCAGTGTTTTGCGTGAGATCGAGGAGAAGGATGGTTCGTTGTTTGAAGCGACAGCGATGATCTTGGGACTGCAAGAACACAGTTATGCAGGTGTGATGAAAGAGGCACTGAAGTTTATCGGTAAGGGCGGTTTGCAGATCGATACCAAAGTCGAAGATAACCGTTTTAACCATGTCGCCTTTTTAGCAAGTATCATCAGTTACCGCCTTGCGGGTGTCGATTCAGTTTATCTGAGCTATTCTATCTTCGAATCTTTCGGAGATTATTTCAGTGAACTGTTGAATGAAATCAAGGGTAAAACGAAAGCAAACGATATCGTATTGTGCGGATCGTATTTCGCCGGACAATCCCTTTTTAGCCGATTACAGAGAAATCTGAAATCGTCTGCGGTGCTAATGAATATGAGTTATCCGATCGGGAAGGAAAATTGCGTTGTCGGTGGAGTCTTTTTATAAACTAATGGTACACACTTTCCGAGCAAAGCCCGCAAAGTGGCAGGGACAAATGTCCCTACAACCCCCTAAAGCACCCGTATCGCTCACGATACGGGAGAAGAACTGTGTATGATCAGTTGTAAAATTACGATCAAAGGGATAGTTCAGGGGGTTGGATTTCGCCCCTTTGTCTACCGTGAAGCGTGCCGTTACGGGATTAGAGGATTTGTCTGCAATACCCCTGAGGGGGTGGTGATCGAGGCACATGGCGAGCTGTGTGAGCCCTTTATCAACGCATTGCGAGAAAATCTTCCGGAGCGTGCTCGTATCGATTCTATGGTGATTGAGCCGTGCGACTTTTTGGAGTATAGCGATTTTGAGATTCGAGAGAGTACTCTGGGATTTGGCTCTATTGCTATCCCTCTGGATACGGCGCTTTGTCCTGCGTGTCAAGCAGAAATGGATAACCCAAGTGATCGCCGTTACCGATACCCGTTTATCAATTGCACCGATTGCGGTCCTCGGTATACCATTATCCAAACTCCCCCTTATGACCGTGTCCGTACCTCGATGAAACATTTTACGATGTGTCCTGACTGTGAGGCCGAATACACCGATCCCGCTTCCCGCCGCTACCATGCCGAACCCATTTCATGTCCACAGTGCGGCCCGGAATTGAAATTCCTTGATAATAAAGGAAATGAGATGGCGGGAGACCCAATCGATCTGGCCGTACAAATGCTCAAAGCGGGAAAAATCATCGCCCTGAAAGGGTTGGGGGGATTTCATCTGATGTGCGATGCCACCTCGGAGAGTGCCGTCAGCGAACTGCGACTGCGCAAACACCGTAAAGCTAAACCCCTCGCGGTAATGTTCGGCTCAATTGAACAGCTTGAAACATACGCTCAGATCAATGAAACAGAAAAAAGCTATATCACGGGAGCAATCAAGCCGATTGTGATCGCGGGTGCGGTGCAAGGGACAAATCTCTCAAAACAGATTGCCCCTTTGATTGACCGATTGGGGGTTTTTCTCCCGTATACGCCACTGCATCGTCTTATATTTGAGCAAATCGATTGCCCTCTTGTTGCGACGAGTGCCAACATCAGCGATGAACCGATTATGATCCGAAGCTCTGAAATTATTAACCGGATGAGTCATGTGGTGGACGGTATTCTCGATCATGACCGTACCATAATCAATGCTCTCGATGATGCGGTGATTCAATTTGCCGAGGGTCATGTCGTAATGTTACGGATGGGGCGGGGATTTGCTCCCCATACGTTCCCTTGTACCCACCCAATAGAGAAAGGGATTTTAGCCCTTGGTGCTCATCAAAAAAGTGCTATTGCTCTGGGGGTAAAAGAGAATATGGTACTCAGCGGACATATCGGCGATTTGGGAAGTGTTGAAGCCGATGGCTATTTTGAGCGGACGGTACAAACATTTAAACGGTTTTATGAAAGTGAGCCACAGCTTTTGGTCCACGATCTGCATCCGCAGTACGCCTCGAGCGTGTACGTACAGGAACAGAAAACAGAGCACTACGGAATTGGGCACCATTACGCTCATATTTTAGCGTGTATGGCGGAATATGCTTTAGAGGAAAAAGTGCTCGGTTTCGCGTATGACGGTACGGGATACGGAGAGGACGGAAGTCTTTGGGGAGGTGAGGTGATTGTTGCAGATGCTTACGCTTATGAGCGGATCGGACATTTAAAACCGTTTGCTCTGCTGGGCGGGGATAAGGCGATCAAAGAGCCGCGACGGATTGCGTTGTCTCTGTTGTTTGAGAGTTTCACTCTCGATGAGGTACTGACTCTCAAATCACCGACCGTTGAAGCATTCTTACCGCATGAAATCCGAACCCTTCACCATATGTGGGTCAAAAATATCAATGCTCCCCGCAGTTCATCGATGGGGCGGCTTTTTGATGCGGTAGCCTCGTTGGGGGGATTTATCCAGAATCTTGATTACGAGGGGCAGGGGGGGATGATGATGGAGTCGTTTGTGGATGATTCCATTATGGAACCATTCGCATTTGAGGTTCAAAACAGAGTGATCGATCTTTCTCCCATGGTTAAGGAGATCATAACACTCGGTGCGGAGAATCAAACGGTCGTTGCCAGCCGTTTTATCGCTACGGTAGAGGCGATAATGGGTTATTATGCTGATCACTATCCTGAATTACCGATGGTTGTCGGTGGCGGTGTGTTTCAAAACCGAGTGTTGATGAGCCGATTGTACCGACGTTTCGGAAGAGGACGATTTTACGCTCAACAGCAAACGCCGATCAATGACGGATCGATTGCACTGGGACAGTTATACTATGCTTTGCATAATTCCCGTTCGCCCTGAGCCTGGCGAAGGGTATGTTCATGGTTCGACAAAACAAGGGTACCGCTCGCGAAGCGATGTTTCCTTGAGCTCACCACGAACGAAAAAAACTTGATACAAAAGGTAATACATGAACGCTAAGATTGCACTAATCGGTTCGGGAAACGCATTTTTTATGGATGAAGGGATCGGGCTTTACGCGGGAAAATATCTCAAAGAGAATTTTACGTATGAGCCTGCATTGGATATTGTTGATGGCGGAACACTTGGATTTTTACTCATGCCGCTGCTTCAGGAGTATGAGTACGTCATAATCGCAAATACCAGTTCCGATGACTCTAAGGCGATTGGGACGATTGAGGTGATGAGCGGCGATGAGCTGATCGCCAATCAGGGGATTAAAAAAACGGCGAACGAAGTAGAGATTACCGAGATGCTCCAAATCTGTTCGATGGCACATCACTGTGCACAAACCACGATGATCAGTATTGTTCCCGAAGATATTATCAGCGTCAGTGTCGATGTGACCCCCGCTTTGCGTGCACATTGGGAGAACTATATCGAGATGATTGTATCGGAACTCGCCAAATGTGGTATCACTGCGACCCTAAAAAGCGATGTGATGAGTTTGGATGAGATCATCGAGCAGTTTGCCAACCCGAGTATCGAACATGGTAAAGGTTTCTGAGGCTATGTCGATTGTCGTATTGGGTGTCGGAAATGTACTCGAAGAGGATGATGGTGTCGGTATTTACGCGTGCGCCTATCTGAATGCCAATTATACATTCACCCCTGAAATAGAGATCATCAACGGGGGGGTTGAGGGGATCAACCTGCTCAATCTCTTTTTGGAGAACGACCGTATTATTATCCTCGATACGATCAACCTCGATGATGAGGCGGGGAGTATCTATAATATCCCCTCTTACGAACTCAGCGGCTACGGCTTGAACAGCGGCGGAGCGCATGAAGTAGGGGTGATGCAGTGTTTGGATATGATCGAGCTGATGGGACACCCGTTACCGGAATCGAACGTCATCGGGATTATCCCCAAAAGCATCACGTTTGAGATGGGTTTGAGTACTGCGTTGAAAGATCGATTTGATGCATATATAAATACAGTTATTAACTATCTAAAAACTATTAGTATCGATGCGACACCTAAAGAGACGATGAAGAGTTTAATCGAGATTATCGAGGAGTTTAAATATCCGAGCCGTTAGAGAGGAGTGTTTTTATATCATTTTTTAAAGGCAGAAGCTTGTTATTGATAATATCCCAAATCTCATCCGCGTCAATACCGAAATAATCATGGGCGATAATATTTCTAAAATCTTTTATTTTTTGCCAAGGTATTTCTGAATGAGAGGTTTTGAAATTTTCATCCAAACGAGAAATGATTTCGCCTATTACGACGAATTGCATCATTGAAGCATCAAAACTTTTTTGATCATGATAGAATGTATCTGCATTGTCAAAATCTTGTGAGTACAACTTGATCTTTTCGATAGATTCGATAAGTGCATTCAGATTAAAAGTGATATTGTTAGACATACAGGGTATCTTTTAAAATTTGCTCTCTCGCATACGGTTTTAGATATTTTTCGCGAGCTATATCGACACTGCGATCAAATGATAGAGAGAGAAATTGTTTCAAAGAATCTTTTAAATCGTGTATATTTTGCGTCCCTTCTTCAAGCTCTACCAATAGATCAACATCACTGTTTTCTCGTTGTTCATTACGGGCGAATGAGCCGAACAAACCGATTTTTGTGACATGATATTTTTCTAAGAGAAGTTTACGATTGTTGTGCAAAAAATTGACGATCTCATCTTGTGTGTTCATAAGGGTATTCTATCATACTTCTAATTAGGGCGAAAATAGAGTTGTTCTAAAATTTGGGAGTGTTCTGATGTAGGGGTATTGAAGTTAAACTTTGAGATAGTAGGGTAAATATTAATCAAGATAGTATGCCTTTTGCAATATTATTGAGGATAAAATTAATAAGTATTGCAAAATGTCATATTTTTAAGTATCAAAAAATAGTTTGCTTATTCTTTTAACAAATGAAAAGTTTTTAGATAAAATACAGTAGGAGTTAATATGACTGCAATACTAGATAGAACAAAAATTCATGAAAATCGGCTTGGAGATTACTTCTGGGCTTATGCTGATATACTTAGAGATATAGGCATTAACGAATCGACATACGATCAACGCATTATGGCGTTTATGGCTCTAAAACTTTTGATAGATAATGATAAATTAGCATTTAATTTTGAATATGAAAATAATTTTGGTTTAGATCCAGAAATTTATAAAGAGTACAAAAAAGAAGATACAAAATCAACATTTTTAAATATCATTAAAAATATAGAAAAATTTGGACAGAATCTAAACTATTTTGAACAAGACAGAAAATATAATCCAGATAGTTCGACAAATATTTTAACCTATTTAAATCATTACAAAACATTTGAACTTGAAAGATATATTCAAGAATTACCTAATAATTATCTTGAAAAGGTACTTGATATTTACACCTACAAAGCAAACTTTAAAGACTATCCAAAAGAACAATACAAAGACTTGTATGAAGCCACTATTTCAAGAATGAAAAAGCTTAGTGGTGATTTAACAGGGCAACATTTCACTCAAAAATCTATTGTACATCTGATGTGTGAAGTTTCCAAATTTGAGGCTGAAGGATATGATAAACTTGCTATTTATGATCCTACATGTGGAACGGCTAGTATGCTTATGGAATCTGCATACTATTTTTACAATAAAAATAAAATTGAAAATATTGAAGTTTATGGGCAAGAGCTACATGGGCAAGCTTGGCTATTAGCAAAAATATTTCTTGAAGTTAGCTCGTTAGATGGTAAAGAGCAAGGTATAAAAAATACAATAGCTTACGGCAATACTTTAACCAATCCAGCTTTTGCCAATGGAATCAATGGAGGCACAAGCTTTGACTTTATCATAGCAAACCCACCATTTGGTGTGGACTGGAAACATAACTATGATGAAATAATACAAAATATGAGTAGTAAAAAAAGTGATTTTTTTGTTGTTAAAGATGAAAAAGGGAAGATCGTAACACCTAAAAAATCTGATGGGCAGTTTTTGTTTATGCAACATATAATAAATCTGATGAAATCAGAAAAAAGAAGAAATAAACATGCTCATGCAGCGATAATAAGCTCTTCCACGCTTATAAGCACTGGAAATGCGACTAGCAGTGAAGCGATGATACGAAAAGCTATATTTGGTACTGGTTTTGTAAGTGCAGTACTCGAACAGCCAAATGCAATGTTTACCAATACAGATATAAGCTCTCATATATGGTTTTTGGATAGTGACCCAAGCGAAAAAATTACTATAGTAAAAGCAGATACAAAAGAGGAAGAACTTTTTTCTCCGCATCCACAAGCAAAAGACAAAATGAAAAATGCGTATAGTGATAAAAATATCCGCAGACTTGCTACTCTTATCAATAGTAAAAAAGAATATAAATATAAATCAAAATTTATAGACTCAAAAGATAGATATGAGATAAATATATCAAACGAGATAGGCTTCAAAGATGATGCAGAAGATGTAAGTTTTGATGAACTTACAAATGAGTTAAATATGCTTATGAAACAGATGTGTGAAGAACTTCAAGATAATCCACTGTTTGGGATAAAGTAGATGGTGGGTACTTTAGATTTTCAAGTTATCGAAAAGTTTAAAGAGTTTCAGGAAAAAACTGGAAAATATTCTGATTTGGATATTGAAAATATTGAGTTAGAGTTATTGCCTTTATATCAAGTAGCAAACTTCCCAGCAATGACTCGTATTACTGGTGGAGTTGATATTTCTATCAATGATTTTAATAGCTTACCAGAGGAAGAGCAAAATAATTATTTTGCTCTAGTTAGTGGTACAGTTGAAAATAATCAAGTTTCAGGTTATATACATAAAGATAGATTGTCTCCAACTTCATTATCTAGCCCTAATGTTATTAGTTGGACAAGGATTAATGGGCAGTGCTTTTTTATACAAGCAAGACCAGTATGTACTAATGATGATTCATTTATTATGGATGTTATTCAAAATAAATTTATAGTTAAATATGTTCGATATGCAACAATGCAAATAATGAAGTCTAAAAGTTTTGATTGGGGTAATAAAGCAGGAAAAAACAAAGTAAAAGAAATTGAAATTCCAATTCCTCAAGATTATAATGAACAATATAAATCAATAGATATTCAAAAAGCTATAGTTGAGTTTTTAGAGTTTTGGAAAATTAACTATACTGATATTTTTAGGCACACTGTTAGCCATCAAAAACCGATTATTGAAAAAATCAAAAAAGCATTAATCTCTGCAACTTTAAGATATGACAAAACAATGGTACATAGTTTTAATGAGTTTGCGAGTAACAAAGGATTCAATCTTAAACTAGATGAAATTAAATTTGAAAATAGTACTCTAGGAAATATTATTGATTTAATTGGTGGAGACAGAATTACAAAAAAAAATAACTCGGGAACAATATATCCTGTTTATGGTGGAGGGGATGTTAGTTTTAAAACAGATACTTACAATAGAGAAAATGAATATGTAATAGGAAGATTTGCCATTTCAGAAACTTGTGTTAGATTCATAAACAAAAAATTTCATCTTCTTGATTCGGGATTTACTTTTAAAATAAAGAATCATTTAGAAGAAATACTTGACAAAAATTTTATAGGTGGAATGACCCCCAAAAACTAGACACTTTTTAATTCGTTAATTTCGTCGATAATAATCGGCATGGAATACGATTAGGAGAGATAAATGGCA
>NZ_MIBT01000056.1:0-1368 GCF_001829605.1 Sulfuricurvum sp. RIFCSPLOWO2_12_FULL_43_24
CAACCGTTGCATTGGCGTTTAGTAAAAGTGCCGCCATCGGTTTTCCGACGATGTTCGATGCACCGACGACGCAACAGTTTTTACCCTTTGGATCGATGTGGTACTCTGCCAAAAGCTCCATTACCCCTAGCGGTGTGCAGGGGACAAAACCGTCCAACCCTGTTGCAAGACGACCGACATTATAGGGGTGGAATCCGTCGACGTCTTTGGTCGGGGCGACTACTTCGAGGATTTTTGTGGTATCGATATGTTTTGGAAGGGGAAGCTGGATCAAAATTCCGTCAATATTGGGATTTAGATTCATCATTTCGATGGTTTTGACGATTGCATCTTGGGAAATGTCATCGGGCATTTCGTGGGTAACCGAATAAAATCCGGCGCGGTCACACGCTTTTTTCTTCATACCGACGTACGCTTGGCTCGCAGGATCATGACCGACCAAAATCACCGCTAAACCGGGAACTCTGCCTGTTTTAACTTTAAGTTCTTTGGCTCCGAGAGAGACTTTTTCTTCGATTTTTTGTGCGAGTGCTTTACCGTCAAGAATTTGCATTTAATCACCGTCAAATTGTTTTTAGGTATGATAGCGATAAAAGACTAATAAACGGTTAAAGGGATCAGGTGCGCGGGGTTATTCTATTATTTTTGGCATTCACATTCTCTCATGCTGAATCGTTTATTACGAAAGAAGAGTATGCTGCCGGGCTCTATCATAATCCCAGAGGGGTAGGGTGCCATTTGTGTCACGGAGAAAAAGGTGAGGGAAAACTGATCGCCCGTTATCGTGACAAAGGTGAAAATAAAATTTTTGCCGGCAAACCGATTCATAAACTCTCTTTTCGTGAGTTTTATGACAAAGTAAACAGCCGTATCGTCGGGATGCCCCGTTATTATCTCACGGATACTGAGATACAGACACTCTATTATTATCTCCATCGTGAGGAGTTTAAACGTGCCGCTCAACAACCCCGAAAAGCTCAATAATCTTGTTGATTCAGAAGATATAACAGCCCTTAGAGCACTTGCAATTCCAGTCAAAAGAGAGCTGAACCGCTCCTTGTCGTTTCGATCCGCCATGATGGTTTCTACCCATAATATCAAACATCTTGCCAAAATTCCGGGCCTCGAAGCAGAGTGTTTAATGCTGAATCTTGAAGACGGTGTCAGCAGTGAACAAAAACCGTATGCATTAGCATTGTGTGCCATGGTGTTGGCTTCTAATCCCCAAAGCGATAAAAAGCTCATCGTTCGGGTTAATCCTCTGGATGAAGGGGGTGCCGAGGAGATATTGTTTCTCAACCCTTTTATGCCCGATGCGATCCGTGTCCCGAAAATACGGAGTGTAGCCGATGTGAAAAGGGTTTTAAC
>NZ_MIBT01000057.1:0-1334 GCF_001829605.1 Sulfuricurvum sp. RIFCSPLOWO2_12_FULL_43_24
TGGTTTTAGTAATATTGAAAATTTCTATTATCTCTTGCTTATTTGAATTAATTGTCGGAAATTCGCACTCCATGGAGCATCCTTTTAAAAAATAGTTAGCGATTATAGCTAAAATAGCCATAATCAACAAATTGATATTTTTTGCCTTATATTTGTATAATGGTAAAAGTTTACTCAACAAGAGAGAAAGTGAAAAAACAGCCCTTAAACAGAAATATCATCGGTCTCGGAGCCAACAGCTTTTTTACCGATTTTTCCACGGAGATGATTCTTCCTCTGCTGCCTATTTTTTTGGAGCGTTTTTTACATGCGACAAAGACGCAGATCGGCATCATCGAGGGTTTGGCTGAACTCTCCGTTGCTCTGCTTATCGCCCTCTCCGGCTTCTACTCTGACAGACTTGGGCGAAGAAAAGGGATTGTAGTATTTGGATACGGTCTCTCAAATCTCATAAAACCTCTTGCTTTTTTTGCTCAAAGTGCGACCATGATTATGACTATCCGCATAGGCGATAGACTTGCCAAAGGGATTCGCGTTGCACCTCGTGATGCGCTCATCAGCGCCTCTACACCAAAAGGTTCGAGCGGTTTTGTTTTTGGTTTTCATAAAATGATGGACGGTGCCGGTGCTTTGGTTGGTTCACTGAGTGCGTTCGGGCTTTTATGGTGGCTTGGAGAGAGCGAAACAACATTTCGCACAATCTTTGCCCTTAGCATCATCCCCGGAATTATCTCTATGCTTATCCTCATATTTATAATTACGGATGTTCCTTTTACCCCGACTCCCGCAAAACGCTTCCGACCAAGTGCGCTTCCGTCACAGTTTTACTGGCTGGTCGGATTTCAGACGCTCTTTAGTCTCTTTGCCATGAACTACTCATTTATGATATTAAAAGCCTCTGATAACGGACTCGCACTTGCCGTTATACCGCTTGCATACGCCCTCTACAACCTCACACAGGCATTTTTTGCAATTCCAATAGGCAAACTCGCAGACAGGTTTGGCAAAGCGGCTCTGCTCTCATTTGTCTATCTTGCTTTTGGTCTTGGCGCACTGGCGATGACAACGCTCGGTACATTGGGAGCATGGCTTGGTTTTGGCATCTATGGATTTTTTGCGGGAGGGTTTAACTCTTTGGCTAAAGCCATTATTTCAGATACTGCACCCCATGATTTAAAAGCAACGGCATACGGGGTTTACTACACATCTGTCGGTTTTGCGACACTTGCCTCTTTAAGCGTTGCGGGATGGGCATGGGACAACTATGGAAGCACTCTTTTGTTTATGTTTGCCTCATCTTGCGCAATAGTTTTATCCTTTGCTCTTTTTGTGAT
>NZ_MIBT01000058.1:0-36522 GCF_001829605.1 Sulfuricurvum sp. RIFCSPLOWO2_12_FULL_43_24
GATGTCGTCACTTTGTTTTTCAACGTAACGGGCGTATTTCGCTTCGATCAAAATCTGTTCTTGGATATAAGGATCTAAATCTGCAAAACTCGGTATCAGTTTGACTAATTTATCCAGCTCAAAACTCTTGCGAGAGACAAGCTGGGTAGCGGTGAGTTTGTCGGTGATGTGTTCCTCGTCAATAGAGGCCAAAAATGCCAAAAACTCTTTGTTCGGAGTATAGATCGTCTCTTCGAGAAGACGTAATCCTTCGGCGATTTGAGTCCGTTTCGTCTCGATCCGCGCCATCTGCGCGTCATCGATCAACCCCAAAGCATGACCGTATCTGCCCAAACGCAGATCCGCTGTCTCTTCGCGAAGCAAGAGTCGGTATTCGGCGCGGGAGGTGAACATACGGTACGGCTCTTTCGTCCCTTTGGTCACCAAATCATCGATCAATACCCCGATATAGGCTTCATCACGGCGTAAAATCAGAGGCTCTTTCCCCTGTAGTGATAATGAGGCATTGATCCCCGCCATCATCCCCTGAGCTGCCGCTTCTTCGTACCCGGTAGTTCCGTTAAGCTGTCCGGCGCAATAGAGATTTTTAACTTTTTTCGTCTCCAGCGTATGTTTCAGCTCGGTCGGATCGACGTAATCGTACTCAATCGCGTAGCCGTAACGGACGATTTTTGCCTTCTCCATACCATGAACGGAGTGAATCATAGCGCGCTGAACATCGGGCGGGAGAGAGGTGGACATTCCGTTGATGTAGCACTCGGTATTTTCCGCACTTTGAGGTTCAATGAAAAGATGGTGACGCTCTTTGTCACGGAAACGGTTGATCTTATCTTCGATACTCGGGCAGTAGCGTGGCCCTACCCCCTCAATCTGTCCCGTAAAGAGCGGTGCGCGGTGAAAATTCCCCTCTATGAGACTATGGGTATCTTCGTTGGTATAGGCGATGTAACACGGGAGCTGTTTTTTCGTCCGAGCGAATTCGTCACGGTCGGTGCGAAAACTGAACGGATTGGGAAGTTCATCGCCGTCTTGAATCTCCATCACCGAAAAATCGATCGAGGAGCTGTCAACGCGAGGACACGTCCCCGTCTTTAAACGTCCGACATTCAGTCCCGCCGCGCGGAGCGAATCGGTAAGTCCTTTGGCCGGAAATTCTCCAAAACGTCCTGATTCTTGGGTAATCTCACCGATATGGACGACGCCGTTGAGAAAGGTTCCCGTCGTCAAAATCACCTTCTTGGCTCGATACTCATTCAGCAAATGGGTACGGACACCGACCACGGCACCTTCTTCGATAAGGAGGGCATTAACCGTCTCTTGAATTAACGACATATTGGGGGTAGTGAGGATTTTGTTACGGGCGATAACGCGGTAGCGATCCATATCGATCTGCGCACGGCTTCCGCGAACGGCAGGCCCTTTGGTGATATTGAGGATACGAAACTGGATTCCCGCTTCATCGGTCAGCAGTCCCATCTCTCCGCCAAGCGCATCAAGTTCGCGAACCAGATGCCCCTTTGCCAATCCGCCGATGGCTGGGTTACAGCTCGTCGCCCCCACCTGCTCCGCTAAAATAGAGACCATCAGGGTATTTTGACCCATCCGTGCCGAGGCGAGTGCGGCTTCGATTCCGGCGTGTCCTCCGCCAACGACGATAACGTCATAATTCATTATTACTTCTTTTTACGTAAATTATTAATGCAATTATAGCTTCCCTTGTTGAAACCTATAAAAAGAGAAAGGAAAAATAGCCTACAATTAAGAAAATATTTTGATGACGGGTGACAAAAATGGATAGCTTAAACACCAAAACATTGGAAGAGCTTCTTAAAAACTACAATCCTGAGCCTCTCGAATACGATCCAGAGATCGACGGAGGAGACGAATACCTCATCCGCGATGAGCTTCTCAAAAAGAAAGAGGAACTCAAAGACGTTATAACCAAACTTAAAGAAAAACAGCGCGAGGACAAAAAAGTGCGCCGTTAAGTGCGCTTTGTTATAATCCTCCAAAAATTGACTAGGAATTTGTATGCTCCAAAGTGCATTTGATGCTTTTAATACCGGACGTTATAATGAAGCGTTAGAACTTTTCGAGACATTAGCCCTTCAGAATAACCCTACCGCTCTCTCTTCATTAGGCTACATGCACCAAAAAGGGTTAGGGGTTGAGTGTTCACTGGAGCGATCTTTTCATCTCTATGCTCAAGCGGCAGAGCTAAATGAACCCGCTGCAATTTATAACCTTGCCCTGATGTATGCCGATGGCGTTGTGGTCGCTCATGATCAATTTAAAGCCTTTGAATTACTTCTCCGTGCAGCCGTGCTGGAATTTCCGCAGGCTCAATATGAAACGGCCCTCTCGCTGGAGCGCGGGCTTGGATGTGCCCAAAATTTCTCCGAAGCGGCTTTTTGGTACGAAGAAGCGGCGAAACGGGGCAATGCACATGCCTTTAATAATCTTGGAGTCCTCTACAAAGAGGGGCATGGTGTACTACAAGACTACCCTAGAGCCTTTATCTGTTTTTCCCGCGCCGCAACTATGAATCTCGCCGAAGGACAGTATAATTTGGGATTGATGTATGATCAGGGCTTCGGATGCGAAGCCGATCACGACACGGCACTGGAGTGGTGCCGCAAAGCCGCCTACAACGGTCATGAAAAAGCGAAAAGTATTATCCGTTCTTTGCAAGAAGAAGGTAAAATAGTATTTTAACAAAGGGGTTGTATGTTTACAGGTTTAATTCGAGAAATGGCACAGGTAAAAAGCTTCGGCGGAAATCGCCTCTCACTTAAAGCTGTACACAAACCTAAACTCGGCGATTCGATCGCTATTAACGGCACCTGCCTCTCCGTCGTCAGTATCGAATCGGATGGATTCTGCGTCGAACTCTCTCCCGAAACCCTCAAACACATTGCTACCGAAAAACTGAACGGTTCCGTACACATCGAACCCGCCATGATGATGGGGGATCGATTCGAAGGGCACATCGTCCAAGGGCATATCGATACGATCGGAACCATCCGATCCATCACCGACAACGGCAACAGCTACGATGTCATCGTCGATGTCGACGCTGAATTTATCCCTCTCATCCCCCCAAAAGGCTCCATAACGATTGATGGAATCAGTCTCACCGTCAACGAGATTATGACAAACGCGTTTCGTCTCACTATCATCCCGATCACGATGCGCGAAACTCTTTTCGGCACTTACAAAAAAGGGACACGGGTCAATATCGAAACCGACGTATTCGCCCGCTATATACGCCATATCCTTACCGCATCCAAAGCACAAGGGATGAGCTGGAATGATATTGAACACATCCAGTCACTTTATTGAGAATGCCAAAGGAATAAAATCCCTTTGGCTACCCTTGCCGTTATGGCATTAAAGCTTGCCTCTTTCGAGGCAGAAGGAGAAGTATTTGAAAACCATTGAACTCATAATGATACTTGCTTTTGCCAGTGGACTTGTCCTGACCCTCTATAAAGTGTATCTCTTTCTCCCGCAAAAGCCTCTCGCCGATGATGATACGACACCTGAATCGGTAGAATTGCTGGAGCGGATTATGGTGGAGTGTAACAATGCCCACTCCCATCTAGATGAAGAGTCTCTGTTTCAAATGATGACCGAGCATCACGATTTTGATCCGAAACATTTTTGGCGCTTCAATGAAAACCGCCTGCGCCATCTTATCGAGCACTATCGAATCAAAGAGCCAAACTTTCGTCTCTAAAGCTTTTGGTATTCGGATTACACGCGATTTTATGTTCCATATCGACTTTCTCAAATCGCTCTAATTCACGACGTGATGCAATTGTCGCGTTGCGATACCCCTCACCCGAATTGAGATAAACCATAAACCCATTTTCATAGAGAGCCAGTCGAGTAGCAAGAGCGGTCGAATAGGTAGTGACCACGCCATCCTCTCCCATCAGCCGCGCGACATCGGCAAAATATTCCCGTGTCCAAAGTAGCGGATTGACCGAAGGGCTGAACGCATCCTGATAGCAGACATCCCATTCCCCATCCAGTTCTCGCATTGCCACCCGCGCATCCATAATATCAACCGTGATCACGGTCCGTTCATCCTCGTAGCCGCCGAGTGTGGCAATGTCGGTGATGATGTTACGATAGGGTTCGAAGATTTCGGGATAGGGGAAACCCTCTAGTGAAGCGACCAGATCGCCGTCAAGTTCGGGAGAGTAGATTTCGAGCGTCGTATCGGGGTAATAGGTGTCTCGATAATAGAGGCTGAGGAGGGTATTAAATCCCAGTCCGAAACAGATGTCGATGAGGCGGAGATGATCTTTCGCGCTGTGCAGTGCAAAAGCGGGTTCGATGTGTTTTTTGAGCGATTCGTTCAGAGCGCCGTCTTTAGTCGAGTGGTAATGTTCGTCATACTCGGGAGAATATGCCGTATAGCTTCCGTCTTCGCTTTGTACCCACCGGTTCATAATCCATTTCCCCACATATGCATTTTCTTCGCCACAATCACATCGTACCCTACTATCAAATCAGTGATTGTATTCGCCGCACGAAATTCCGATTTTTCCAAAAGAGCCTCCACCTCCAATGTCTCCATCATCCCACACTTTTGAATAACAATCACCTCTGCCGAGTTTTCGAGTGATCGGTAGACGAGCTGTAAGAGCTTTAGAGGAAGAGAATGCAAGTGCAAAACATCTTGGAGAATGATCGTCTCATAATCGCGGGTAGCAGAACGAATTGGGGAGTTAAAATCTTTAATCGTATCGACTTTACCGATAACGGCAGAGGAGTGTTTCATATGTTCCCCGGGATAGAGGGAGAGATCGAGGGTTGCATTAAAAGGTTCTAAAAAAGTGCAAGCCTCATCGATCAGTGCATCGGAATGAGAGGTTGCGATCAGAATTTTCATCTGAGGCGAGGTCTGAAAAAGATCGCAAAAGGAGATCATAAATTCACTTTTAGTGGATTAAAGCACGCAAGCGTGCGTGAGCTTCCCGCTGAGGGAAACCCAGTGTTAACGTAGCCAATCGGGATGCATTCCGATGGCGTCAAAATCACAATGAAAGGTCGTGCAACTCGCGGAAAAGATAGGCTTCGACGATGTCATCGATAGTGCGCTGAGTATGAGCAACAAGAACCATCATCTGATTATCGATAAACTCCATAACGGGTTCATAGTTGTTGGTGACGATCACGGCGTCTAGCCATCCTTCGATCTCACTGCGGTCAGTAGTGAAGTTGATCTCTACAACTCGCCCCTCTTCTACCTCGACCGTTGCCCAGAACTTTGCCGATAAAATACCCGTAAGTTCAGATTCCTGAGTATCATCCCCATCCATCGGCAACAAAAGCAACATTATTTTTCCACCTTGGAAAGGTCAAGTTTCAATGCTTCGTTATCCATAATATCGATATCACGGCGGAGTACTTCGGTTGCAATCGCCTTTGCGTCCTCTAATGAGTGCATTGTATAGGTACCGCATTGGTAGATATTGAGTTCAGGGATATCGCTTTGTTTTTCCACTGCGAGGATATCTTTCATCGACGCTTCCCACGCATCGGCAACGACCTCTTCACTCGGCGTCCCGATTACAGACATGTAAAATCCGGTGCGACATCCCATCGGAGAGATATCAATGATCTCCGTTTGAGCGGAATTGAGATGATCGCGCATAAATCCCGCGAACAAATGCTCCAGAGTATGAATCCCCTCTTGAGACAAAATGGCCTCATTCGGACGGCAAAAACGGAGATCGAAGACGGTGATATCATCCCCTTTGGGTGTTTTCATCCCTTTGGCACGGCGAACCGCAGGAGCGGGCATAATGGTGTGGTCAACGGTAAAGCTATCAAGTAACGGCATGATAATCCTTGAAAATTTATCTTTAATGGTGGCAATAGTAACATATTTCATCCTTGCATCGCTATAATTTGCCCACTAATAAAAGGAACTCAAATTATGACAAGCCTCTTTGACGATACCATTGCCGAGCAATACCAAAATGATCCTTTGGCAATGCGTGTCTACACCTCGCAACTCTTGGGTCAAAACAAAGAGCTGGTCCTCCACGGCGGTGGCAACACCTCAGTGAAGATTGATAATACCCTCTACGTCAAAGGGAGCGGCTGGAACCTCGATACGATCGAAAAAGGTGGATTCTCCCCCGTTGATTTGAGTGTACTGCTCGAAATGGCTACTCGTGAAAGCTTGAGCGACACCCAAATGGTTGCGGAGCAACGTGCCGCGATGCAGGATCAAAGCTTCCCGAACCCCTCCATCGAAGCGATCCTTCACGCTATCATCCCCTATGAGTTCGTCGATCACACTCATGCCGATGCCGTCGTCACCCTCACCAATACCCCCAATGGAAAAGCATTGGTTGAAAAGCTCTACGGGGAGAATATGCTCATCATCGATTACGTGATGCCCGGCTTTGAACTGGCAAAACATATCTACGAGATAAGCAAAAACATTGATTGGAACAACCTTACGGGGATGATTTTAATGCATCACGGCGTCTTTACCTTTAACAATGATGCCAAACGCGCTTATGAGAAGATGATCGACATCGTCACCGTTGCCGAAATGTATCTAACCGAACACGTCACATTGGCATGCGGAGATTGCGAGGGGAAAAGCGACCCGTCTCTTCCAAAAGCTGTCGCATTGGAAGTCGAAAAACTTCGGGGGGCTGCGGTATTTCCTCTGATTATCGATTCGCCCCGTGCGCAACTCTTTAGCATTCTCCCCAATCTCGAAGCTCTGGTAAAAAGGGGTGGACTAACCCCTGAACACGTTATCCGCATCAAACCCTTCCCCGCTATTATCGACCATGATATAGCCGCAGGAATTGCCAAATTTGCCCATGAGTACCAAAGCTACTTCGACACCTACGCTTCACCGAAACATATCTGCCTCGATCTCGCCCCCCGCTATGCTGTGGTTAAAGGAGTCGGTATCGTGGTACTCGGCAAAGATGAAAAAGAGTCCCGTATCATCGGTGAAATCGTCAAACACACCATCACCGCCATCCTCTCGGCCGAGCAGCTCGGTGGATGGGGATCACTTACTCTGGCTCAGATGTTCGAGATGGAATACTGGGAATTAGAGCAGGCAAAATTAAAGAAATAATCACCGTTCGTGGTGAGCTTGTCGAACCATGAACTTACCCTTCGACAAGCTCAGGGCGAACGGGACTAAAATAAAACTACAAGGAAAACCATGAAAATTACGAAAAAAGTGACCTTTATTGCCAAAGAGGAACATATCACAACAGTTAAAAAATTGTTGGAGGATATGGTGGCTCCCTCACTGAAAGAGCCAGGATGCCTCTTTTATTACATCTTCCAGTCACAGAATAATCCGCGCAAGTTTTTCGCCGTCGAGTCGTGGGCAGATGAAGAGTCGTTAGAGGGGCATAAACACACAGAGCATTATGCGTACTATAAATCGCACTATGAGCCGTTTGTGGACGATAAATACACGGAAGAGTTAGACCTTCTCGACGAAAAATCGTATCCGTTCTAAATTCCGGGAGCCTTCCACATCGGCTCTAAAACACCCTCTTTGACCAACTCCATCTGTTTGGAGTAGACTTTGAGCCATCTCTCTTTGATATCGCCATACTGTACGTAATTCGACATATTCGGCTCATAGGTGCGTTCCATCTTGACGATATTGTTTCCCGCTTCTTCAAAGCTTTTATAGACCCCTGCACCAATCCCGCACGCCATCGCCACACCCAATCCCGTCGCTTCTTTGACCACCGGAACGTTTACTGCCAAACCGGTAACATCGGCGAGTATCTGCGACCATAATGCTCCATTGGAAGCACCGCTGGCAAACGTAATCGAGGTCGGCGAAACGCCGCAAAAAGCTTTGATGTTCTCCAAATTGATCGCACTGACGATACACGCATTCTCTTCCAATGCACGAAACATTGATGCAACATTGTATTTGGACTCATCCAATCCCAATCCGATAAATGAGGGGGAAGCGTGTATCCACTCTCCGTAATTCATCCGATCGCTAAAGATGGGGGTGATCCCGTACGAGCCAAGCGGAACCGACAAAGCCATTGCTTCAAGCTCGCTGTAGCTTTTCCCACACCCGAAGCTGTTGCGAAACCAGCGCATCACCAGCCCCGTAAAAAAGGTGATCCCCTCTGCCTGAGACATCCCTCGAACAACATGCGGATTGACACGTAACAGCATCTCATCTGAGAGGACGGCAGTGCTTGGGATATTGACCACCTGCTGCCAAAAGCTCCCGCCAAGTATGACTGCATCGCCCAGCGACGAAGCTCCGAGCCCCGCCGTGCCGATCTGCACATCACCGCCCCCCATCACCACGAGGGTGTCACGGCTTAGACCCGTTTCGCTTGAAGCCTCAGCACTGATATGACCTAAAACCTCTCCGCTCTCTTGTATCGGAACAAACAAATCTTTGAGTCCACATTGTTCAAACTCGCTCTTATCCCAATCTCGTGATCGGAGGCTAAAGGCTCCTGCCGTTCCGGCATTTGATGGTTCACTGGCTAATTCACCACTAAGTTTAAAAAGGATCCAATCACTGATCATCGTAAAATAGCGGGCTTTTTCGTAGAGAGAGGGGCGATTGTTTTTCAACCATAAAAGACGCGGGGCGGCAGAGAGTGCAAAGGTTTGCCCGCTGATAGCATAACGCTCCGCTTCCAATGTTGGATAGCTATTTTTGAGATAGGCTACTTCCGCACCAGAGCGTCCATCCACATTCGCAACACCCCAAAGTTCGCGCTTTTCGCCATCATAAACCACAATTCCCTCACGCATACTTGATGCTGACACTGCCACAATTTCAGACGCTTTGATATTTGCTTGGGCAATTGACTCTCGGATACACCGCTTGGCAAGTTCCCATCCCTTTATAAAATCAAAACCCATCGATCCGGTAACATTTGCTTCTGCAATATGTTCCCACTCGTACTGTGCTATAGAGATTTGATTGCCCAACTCATCAAAAATGATAGCGCGGATACTTCCCGTCCCCGCATCAATAACGAGGAAATAACAGTTCATCGAAGTTCTTTCATATTGATGAACACATCCATAGGAAGATGCTGATCCATATCATCCTTCACTTTTTCAATACGAATATTACAAATGGAGTCTTTGAGTTGTTCTGCCAGTTCTTGAAGTTCTTTTTCACTTTCGCGTTTGGCAATACCTCGTGCGGAACATCCGGTGACACCGGAGTGGTTATAAGTCATACGATACATAGCTAATCCAATAAATATTTTATTGATTAGGATAAAGCAAAGAGGGTTCCACAAAAGAACACCTCTATGAATTTAATATTCGATTACGCGCGGTAAACTTTTTGCCTCTTCAATCCACCGAACAAGCTCTTTCTCCGTTGGAATGCGTTTACTGAGATTTTTACTGCTGTTTACTTCATCCATTTTTTTCAATAAATTGGATGGAACTCGTTGAGCCAACTCTTTTGTTGTATCCACACCTGATGCTTCAAGCAATTCTGAATACTGAGGACCGACCCCTTTAATCCGAAACAAATCAACCATATTGGCAAATCGTGTAATATTCTTCTCCGTTATTCCCGTCTCTTTGGCTACTGCTGTACGTTTAGCCGGCGTTGAAAGAGCAGTGAGCAACTCACCGGTATCATTAATACCGGATGAACGCAACTTTTCACCGTATACTGTACCAATACCTTCAACTGCATCAATTTTGTAATGTGCCATCAACTATCCTCCGTTGACAATATAATGGCCCAGTATAACGGTAAAATGTAATTGAAAAGTGAAAATGAAGTTGAAAAAAAGAGAAAGAAAGTTTATAAAGCGTGGTTCACTACGCGTGAGTCCTCTACTGAAGAGAACTTAGCATTAGCGTAGCCAATCGGGGCTTTGCTCCGTTGGCGTTATTGTAATTAGACACTTGCCTCTTCGCGGCGTTGGAGATAATCCCATTTCGCATCGATACGTGTTTGCCACTCATCGATAAGGTATTCATTTTGTTTAGTGAAAAGGTGTTTAAAACGCCCTTGTGCACCAAGATAGTCACGTACCGGAATAATATTTTTCGGACGATAAGTAATGTTAAGTTGAGTTCCATCGATAATCTCATACAATGGGAAAACCAAAGAATCGGTTGCCAAATCAGAGATAGAAATCGTATCTTCCGGTGCAAATTTCCACTCGGTTGTACAAGCTGACATCGCATTGATATAAACAGGGCCCTCTGCCGCAAATCCTTTTTGGATTTTAGCTACCATATCTTTCCATTTGTTCGGAGCAACCTGAGCTACGTATGGCGCACCGTGTGCCGCCATAATCGCCATCATATCTTTTTTATTACGTTTTTCACCGTAACTGATACGTCCTGCAGGAGTAGTCGTCGCGGATGCACCGATCGGAGTCGAAGATGAACGTTGTCCACCCGTGTTCGCATACACTTCGTTATCCAAACAAACGTACATCATGTTATGACCACGCTCGAAACACCCGGAAATCCATTGGAAACCGATATCATAAGTCGCACCGTCTCCGCCGAATGCAACGAATTTAGGGGTACGATCCGGCTGTTTCAAACGCCCTTTTGTTTTGAGCGCTTTGTACATTGCCTCAGCTCCCGCTACCGCAGATGAGCCATTTTCAAATCCGATGTGAATCCATGAAGCATCCCATGACGTATACGGATAAACGGCCGTACATACTTCCAAACATCCGGTTGATGCCGCAAGAATCAAATCATCATTCGTAGCGTTCAAAACTTCACGAACGATAATCGAGTGGGCACAGCCCGGGCAAAGAAGGTTAGCACCCTCAAAACGATCCGCCGAAGTGGAAAACTCTTTGAGGTTTTTAATTTTTTTCATTTCTGACACATTGGCTCCTTAGAAAAAAGAGAGTTTCGGTCCGCGAAGACCGATATATTGTTGCAATGGCGTTGTCGGTTTGCCCGCATCCGCATTTGCTTTAAGATCTTGGAAGATACTCACTAAGTGTGCTTTGGTCAAATCACGTCCGCCCAATCCGTAGATGTAGTTCGTAAGAACCGCTTTGGTGTCAGTGTTGAACAATGAACCTGAAAGCTCATTGAAAAGAGCTCCCATTGCGCCGTGCGGGCTTGAACGATCCAATGAACCGATTGCTTTTACATTTTTCAATGCGTCTGCAATTTGCTCTAATGGCCAAGGACGGAATACACGGATACCGATAACACCCGCTTTAATACCCTGTTGCGCACGCATCTCAAGAGCAACTTCACGCGCTGTTTCGACCGATGTTCCCATACATACAACGGCTACTTCTGCATCGTCCATATTGTACGATTCAACGATGTTGTATTTACGTCCGGTCAATTTTTCGAACTCGTCGAATGCTGCTTCGATTTTAGGGATAACTGCTGTCATAAGAGCATGTTGCTGACGTGCTTTATGCTCAAAATGCCAATCTTCTTCCGTTTGTACCCCGTGAGTTACCGGATGATCAAGATCCAGCATGTCATTCATCGGTTTGTAATCGCCGACAAAGTTATAAGCCGCTTCATCGCTCAGAGTGTGAACCCCTTGAGCCGTGTGCGATGTCATAAATCCGTCTTGGTTAACGATTGCCGGTAAACGAACGTCATGATCTTCGGAAACTTTGAAAGCGATAAAGTTCAAATCGTATGCCTCTTGCGGAGAATAAGCACCAAATTGAATCCAACCGCTATCACGCCCCATGTACATATCGGAGTGGTCACCATTAACATTCAACGGTGCACCGATAGCACGGTTGACAAGATTGAGAACGATCGGTAAACGCATTCCTGATGCGGAATAAAGCGTTTCCAACATCAACGCAAAACCTTGTGATGATGTAGCCGTAGCAACACGTCCGCCTGCAGCAGCCGCACCGATACAACATGACATTGCACCATGCTCAGATTCGGTCATGACAAATTCGCCGTCAACATAGCCGTTTGCTTTGAACCCAGCATACCCTTCAACAATAGGAGTCGATGGGGTAATCGGGTAAGCAGCTACAACGTCAACTTGTACTTGACGAAGCGCTTGGCTTGCTGCCATATTTCCATCCCAGACTTCAATATCGCGTAGTTCGATTGTATCTGCCATTAGTCTTCCTTCACTTCAGTATCAGCTTTTTTCTCTTTTTTAGGCCATTGTGCAAGTGCACTCTCTTCATCTTTTTGTTCCGGGAACATTAAAAGTGATTTTGGGTTTGTCGGACATACTTCGACACAGATCCCGCACCCTTTACAGTGATCAAAATCAATTCCGATCATTTTTTTATCACGTGAAATAATCGACATATCCGGGCAATAAACCCAGCAAAATTGACAATCAATACAGTAGTCTTTGTTAAACAAAGGCTTTTCAATACGCCAATCGGCTACGCTCGCAGTAAATGAGCTTGATTGTGAATAAGGGCGATTTTCAGGAAGCGTTGTTGCGATATCACGAACTGCTCCATCAAATGTTCGGAGCATGGCACCGATTTCGAACCCATCCCATCCTTGTTTTTCCATCATGTGCTCCTTACTTTACTTCATCATACGCGCGTTGAATCGCGATCATGTTAGCATCGATAATTTTTTGTGGTAATTTTTTCAATACCCGTATCATGTTCTCTTTGAAAAAATCCATCTCATACATTCCCGATACTTTCATCAACGCACCTAGCATCGGTGTATTAGGGATCGCTTTTCCGATTGTCTCTTGTGAGATTTTGATACAGTCTACGGTGTAAACACTTTTACCCGCAAGTTTAGGCTGTGACGCGATTAACTCTTCCGTACTCATATGGGTTGTAATGATATAGACTGTATTCGCTTTTTCATTTGCTGTAATATCGGCCACGTACACAAGTGCAGGGTCAATGACCAAAACATAATCAGGACTCATGAATTTTTCATGGTTCATAATGACTTTATCATCAACACGGTTATAGGCGGTCATAGCAGCTCCACGTTTAGCGGAACCGTAAAATGCAAATGCTTGAACATGCTTACCGGTGGTAGATACAACATCGGCCAAACCTTTGGCACCGGTTACAGCGCCTTGTCCGGCACGACTATGCCATCGAATTTCTAGCATGAATTCTCCCTCTGACTTAAGTTCTTAAGTTTAATTTTAATCAGTACACGTATTCTATGAAAGTTGCTCTTAAATGTAGCTTTTCACCATTTACGAGCTTTCAAACCAAAGACAAAGTGTTACTTTCATCCCCGCAGAGCGATGTATCGCACCGCTTCAAGAGCATCTCTTTGTATAACATCTGTTAATGTGAGTAATTGTTCTATATTATCATATCCACTGGTTACCGCCACACATTCAATACCGGCTCTTTTAGATGATTCAATATCCAAACAGGTATCTCCGATCATCCATGCCTCTTGATTTTCATGACCCATCTGGAGCAATGCTTTCAAAATAGGTTCAGGATGGGGTTTTCGGTTTTCAACATCCTCAAATCCGATCAGAACATCGAAGTAGTGCATAATTTCAAAATGTTCCATTAGTTCACGTGAGTAGCGCCCCGTTTTGGTCGTTACAATCCCCAGTCTCGCAAATAAAGACGCCTCTTTTATCGCTTCTATCGCGTTGGGGAGCAAAAACGTTTTTTGGCATGAAATCTCCCGATAATAGAGCTTATACGTGCTTACATGCGTATCGACCAGATCTGCTTGAACGCCGACACCGGCAAACATTACCTCAAGGGGATGTCCTATTTGTGAAGTAATCATCGACTCCGTAACTTCTAAACCCAAATTATGTGTTCGAAGCGAATGGTAAAAACTCTCTAAAATAGCCTCCGTCGAGTCGATCAATGTCCCGTCCAAATCAAACAATATTATTTTTTTCATTTTTTTTCCCAATCAATATAATCTTCCCATATCCCGTTAATGGTTGGCTTTATCCCTCGTATCGATCGGCTGTACACATTGATCTCATTGGGGATCACTAAAAAAAGATACGGGTTGTCTCCCACTATTTGACCAAAGATTTGACGCTGCAAGGAGGCAATTTGTTCAGGCTCCGTTGAGTTTTCCATCTGCTCTATCAGTTTGTCGGTACGCACCGAATGATATCCGACCAGATTAAATCCCCCCGGAACATCGCTCTGGGAATGCCATAGCGCATAAGGATCAGGGGTAAGAGAGAGCGACCATCCGAGCAAAACCGAATCAAATTTTCGCGGCGTTACCACCGTATTTAAAAATGCCTGCCACTCCATGACGCGAAGGGTCACTTTGACTCCGACATCCAATAATTGCCGTTGTAAAATCTCAGCCGCATACGGGCGGATCGCATTGGAATTTGAAGTTGCAATTTCAAATTCCAACGGTTTTCTCCTACTGTAGCCTGCAGCGCTAAGGAGTTCTTTCGCCCGTGCCAAATTACGCTTCGGAGCTTTAACCTCATCATTAAACCCTTTGCTTCCCGGAAGAAAAGGGCCCGTACACACATTACCGTGTTTCAAAAAAAGAACATCGATCAATGCCTCTCGATCAATCGCTAAAGAGAGCGCTTCTCGTACGCGAGGGTCTTGAAATTTTTTCAGACGCAGATTAAATCCCAGATACGTGTAACTGTGTGAAGGAAGTTCCAACGTCGCGAATTGTTTGTGAAACGATTTATCCAACTGTCGTTCATACTGCATCGGATCAAGTCCGTCCACATCGATTTGACCCGATTTAAGCATCAAAAACCGTGTCATGGGATCGTTGATAACGTGAAAAACGATTTTATCAATCTTCGGACGGTGTTCAAAATAATGAGGATTCGCTTCCAATACGATCTGTTTGGAAAATTCCAGTTTTTTGAGAACATAAGGGCCCGTTCCGATCGGAGCGGTGTTGAATTTTGAGCCCATAATATCGTTTTCACGACTCAAAATATGTTTGGGGACTATCCCCATCATCCATATTTCCAACGCTTTAAAATAGGGTTTCTCATACGCTACACGGAGGGTATAATCATCGATCACGCTCACATTTTTAATCACTCTGAAATCAGAGGCATAGGGGGTAATAGTTGTCGGGGATTTGATCAAATTGTAGGTAAACAAAACATCCGCAGCACTCAACGGCTTACCGTCATGCCATTTAACCCCCTGACGAAGTTTAAACTCAATAAGGGTCGGAGTAATAAAACGGTACGACTCCGCAAGATCACCGATAATTTTCTGACCGCTCTCATCATATTTCACCAAAGAGCTAAACAAAAATCCAGCGATTGAAGAGCTTGCCGAATCGGTTGCGATAAGAGGGTTTAGACGTGCAGGGTTTGAAGAAGCACTGAGATGAAGTGTCGAAGCAATCAACCAGACACTTTGTAAAAGTAGCAATAATAATTTCAATCTCAACCCGTTTTTTATGAAATTATAACATTACTCCAATGTTATCCAAGCGTATGCTATAAATACAGACATTTTTATCAGGAATACTAATATATGATCCGAGAACTTATCAAAATTTACCTCCTCTTTATCGCACTCTTTTTCCTCGGTCGGCTTGGACTTTACGGTCTCTATTTTGACCGTCTAGGGGATATCAGCCTCACTGAATCGCTCTTATCGTTTCTTTATGGTTTAAAACTCGATACGATGACTGCGTCAATTATCTTAGTCATTCCCGCCTTGCTGCTTGCCATCACTCCCCAAAGCGGGGCTAAATATGTAGGACGATTTCTCAGCGGTTATGTTCTCTTTTTTCTACTGGTAGCCCTTTATGTGGAAAATGCTACGTTCCCTTTTGTCGCTCAGTATGATGTACGTCCCAATTACCTCTTTATCGAATATCTGAAATACCCTCAAGAGGTCACTTCTATGATCCTCAAAGAGTATCCGCTACAATTGGCTGTTGCACTCGGGATGCTCGTAGCTACGGCGTGGGCATATCTCCGTTTCTCACCGCTGCGTTTGGTGGAAGCGATCCAAACACCGCTGTGGAAACGGCTCCTACTGTTCCCGCTTGTTGCTGCATTGCTCTTTATCGGCATCCGCTCCTCGTTCGGCCACCGTCCCGCCAACATCTCAGATGCCCTTTACAGCACCAACCGCATGGCAAATGAAATTGCCAAAAACTCCCTCTATTCGATCGGATACGCCTACAAGAGCTATACCAGAGAGGAAAATTTGGTGAAACCCTACGGAAAAATAGAGCTTGGCGAAGCGTATGCACGCGTCGGAGCCAAACTCAATCTTATTCCGAGCGGAGAACATCCGTTTAACCGCGATGAGCCGACCCATTTTCCGGCTCAAAAACCTAAAAATCTCGTGATATTTATCCAAGAATCCATGGGGAGCCAATTCGTCGGATTTAGCGGAGGGGATGTGAGTATTACCCCTAATCTTGAAAAGCTTTCACACGAAGGAATTGCCTTCACCAACCTCTTTAGCAACGGGACACGGAGTATCCAGGGATTAGCGGGGATGAGTTCGGGATATTTGCCTCTTCCCGGAGAGGGAGTCGTCAAACGGAACAAATCCCAAAGTGATTTTTTCACCGTTGCTTCACTGCTCAAGCCTTTAGGCTACAAATCGAGCTTTATTTACGGCGGTGAAGGACGATTTGACAACATGCGCAGCTGGTACATGGGAAATGGTTTTGATGAAGTAATCGAACAAAAAGATTATGAGAATCCCGGTTTTGTCAGTACTTGGGGAGTCAGTGATGAAGATTTAGTCCTCAAAGCAAATGAAAAATTCAAAGCCCACGCGGCAAAGGGTGAAAAGTTTGTCAGCGTAATGTTCTCATCTTCCAACCACTCTCCGTTTGAACTGCCCGAAGGAAAGATAGAGTTTATTGCCGGAAAACCAAAAAATGGGGTTGAAAATGCAGTCAAATACGCCGATTTTGCCATCGGACGCCTTTTTGAGTTAGCAAAAAAAGAGTCCTACTACAAAGATACCGTCTTTGTCATCGTTGCCGATCATAATATCCGCGTTTATGGGGATGATCTTGTTCCGGTCAATATGTTCCATATCCCTGCACTCATTGTAGCTGAGGGGGTGAAAGCTGAAAAATTTGATCTCCTCTCCACCCAGCCCGATGTGTTGGCTACCGCTTTGGATCTTATCGGGGTTAATCTCACCTACCCCGTTTTGGGACACTCCATTTACAGTGATAAAAAGCAAGAGATCGCACTAATGCTGTTCAATGATACGTTTGCCCTGCGCTACCGTAACAAAGTCGCCGTTATTCAGCCAAACAAAGAGGCAGCAACGTTTATCTATGATAAAGAGCGCCTTCTAAGTGCTCCTCATGACAAAGAGCTTGAACGTGACGCATTGGCATTTGTAACGGTTATGGATGATATGTACAACAAAAAGCTGTTTAGAGTCGCTAAATAACATTCAGTATTGTTGAATGGGCGGTGAAAGAAGTAATCTGTAATGGGTGAAGAAAGTGTGAAGGAAAAGTTCTTCCCAAAGAAGGGAAGAATAAAAACGATTAACGTTTTGAGAATTGAGGAGAACGACGTGCTTTACGTTTACCCGGCTTCTTACGCTCAACGATACGAGCATCGCGAGTAAGCATACCAAATGGTTTTAAGATAGCACGGAAAGACGGATCAAATGCGCAAAGAGCACGAGAGATACCGTGACGAAGTGCATCCGATTGTCCTGAGAAACCACCACCCATAGTTGAAGCAGTGATGTCTACTGAAGCGTCTTGTTTTGTCAAAGAAAGCGGTTGAGTAACACGCAATTTTTTTGCTTCAAGACCACCGAGCCATGCATCGAGTGAAAGACCGTTTACAGTAATTTTACCTGTTCCCGGAGCAAGCCATACTTTAGCGATCGAAGATTTTCTTCTTCCGGTTGCATACGTTTTTGCCATTATTTATCCTTACTTAGCGATCTGTGCAGAGTGAGGGTGTTCAGCACCTGCATAGACTTTTAGTTTTTTGATCATCGCGCGACCCAATTTTGTTTTAGGGAGCATACCGCGAGCTGCAAGTTTGAAAACTTTTTCTGGGTTAGTAGCCAAAAGTTCTGTAAATTTTTCACTTTTTACGTTACCGAAGTAACCTGTGTGACGGTGGTATGTTTTAGTAGCGGTTTTGCCGTTACCGTTAATAATCGCTTTTTCAGCATTAATGATAACAACGAAGTCACCACAGTCGATATTTGGGGTAAAATAAGGTTTATCTTTACCGCGAAGACGAGTAGCAACATCTGTCATAATACGACCGAATGTTTTCCCTTCCGCATCGATCAAAACCCATTTACGTTCGATTTGCTCAGGTGAAGCAATTTTAGTAAATTTCATCTTGAGTCTCCTTTTAAAGTCTCTATAAATAGTGGCGAAATTGTACCCTTTTAAACTTATAATCTGCTGAAATTAAGTTTTTTATAAGCACTTTACCCATTCGATCCGATCATCCAATAAATAGCATAAATATCCCTCAACTATCTCATTCGTCGATGTGCGTATCGCCTCGCAATAGCGATTCACCTGTTCACGATGTTTTGCTTCCTCTTCACGGCCGCTTTTATAATCGATGATTATCCACCCCTCTTCTCCCCTCACCAGCAGATCGATTACTCCGAGATTTCCTTTATGGCGTATCATTTGTTCTTTGTAACAGTTGCCTTGTGTAAGGGTACGAAACAGTTCATCGGTTATCAAACGATTGATTCTCTTTTCAATCTCCTCTATTGCCCCCTCATAGAGCATTGCGCCATAACGGTTACGGGTCGATTCGAGTCCATTTTGCAGAGATATGGAGGTAAAATCACCCATCATTTCCAGTGTATAATGGAGTGACAACCCAAACTGAACCGCTGTATAGTCATGCGTTGCCTCTTTCACTGATCGGAGACTCTCCTCTTGACGACCGAATTGGAGTGCTTTAAAATTCAACACCTTTTGCGTGAGAGGCATTTCTACCTTGCGGGGTTTTATGTCTAAAACACCCCATTCAGAAGCAACCAGTTCTAAAGGGTCAAACCATGAGTTTTTGGTTTTAGAAATGACGCTTAACGATTCCACCGCACGGGTTAGAGCAACATAGAGGGCATTGAGCTGATCCTCATCGCCGGCTCTCTTTTCCGCTTCTAAAACTTTAGCGTACACCGGGTCCAGCGCTTCACGACCTTTAATCCGGTAGTGCAGAGCCCGTAATTGCGCCCCCTCATACTCATAAACAATTGCGTCATTGTGGCTTCTGGCGGTTCCGAGCCTATCAAGGACAATGACGTGTTCGAACTCCAGCCCTTTGGATTTGTGTACCGTCATAATCCGAATCCCTTTGAGATCGCTTTGCGGTGACGTGCTCTCCAAACGGTCAATTTCAAACACCACCTCTTCGATGTCACGATACCCTCGAAGTGCTTCGACAAACATCAGGGCACTTTTATCGGCGATGCTAAATCTCTTGATAAAAGCAATCACAGCCGTCGATATTTCATCAGCAGATACCCGCTCAATCATCTCACTCTGAATACCAAGCAGTGCCGCACAATTGGAGCGATAAATTGACTCTCCGAAATAGCAATAGCGCAGATACTCGATGATAGCACGAACACTCCGCTGTGCGATAAGGCGCGCAGTCGTCTCCGTTACAACGTCATACCCTCTCTCGCTCAGAATCTCTTCCACTGCACTCCCGTCTTTGTTGGTGGCAGTCAAAATAGCGATCTCTTCGGGGACAACCCCTTTAGCAATCAGCAATGCAACCCTCTCGCTCAACGTCTCTAAAAGATCATCGCTGTTTAGAACCTCGACATACCCCCCTATCGAGCTCTGCGGACTCTGTTGCGGAATATACCCGTTGATTTTTCCCTTAAATGCTCGGTTGACAAAATCGACGATTGCGCTTTTGGAGCGGTAGTTCACCTTTAGCGGTTCCAAACGGACATCAAACAACTCTGCCACTTGATGAAAGAGCGCGCTCACCCCTCCGCGAAAACGGTAGATCGATTGTTTAACATCCCCGACAAAAAAGAAGCTCCCACCCTCATTCACCCCGGTACCGGATCGGATCTCTTCGATCAGCGGACGGAGGATATCGAACTGAATGACACTGGTGTCTTGAAATTCATCGAGAAGAAGATGTTTGAGGCGCGAATCAAGCCGAAAATAGAGAAACTCGCTCTCCAATTTTTCCCGCAACAACGTGTGGACGTTTAGGGTAATATCATCGAAACTCAGTTCATTACTTTGTACCGCCATGGAGCGACGACTTTTGATGTAGAGTTTGAGGATAGCAAAAAGTTCTTTGAAATAGAGCACTTCACGACGACGCATCTGAGAAGCTACTGCACCTTGTATCTCGTGAAGCAACTCATCCATCCGAGGCTCATAAATCTTTTTAAAATCCCAATACTCTATACTCGGCTTCATGAGCCATGTTTTTCCCAGCAGCTCTTCGTAACTCTCAAACTGCATCGTTTTTCGGGCACGATCGCTGAGCGGTTTAGACAAAATCATTGCTGAGAGTTCCCCGGCAAGAGACATTGCGTATCCTATCGCCTCTTCAGGTGCGTTGATCCCCTCATAGCTTTGCATATCCAGCTCTTTGTATTTGGAATAAAGGGCGGAAAGAAGTCCAAACAAATCACTGAGCCGTTTATCGCTCAAAAGAGATAGATGCACCAGCGCTTCAGAGGCACGAGAGACCTCCACTTCATTCAAAAACCTCTCGAGCAGTGCGCTCTCATGATGATTCTGAACCGTTTTAAAGGTCGGCATCATCCCCGCATTGAGAGCAAATTTGCGTAATATCCGACCAAAAAATTTATCGAGGGTGGAGATTTGAATGTCGGAACGGAGAAATCGTGAAAGTACTTTGGGACGTTCCTCTAAAATGACCCGCTCATCGATCCCGGTGAGACGAGCAATTTGAGGCAGTTCACTCCGTGTGGGAAGCTCTTCGAGGGTGAGAATGATACGCTCCAGCATCTCATTCGCCGCTTTGTTCGTAAAGGTCAATGCTACGATGGAGGATGGGTTCTCCCCCATAAAAAGGAGGCTCAAATATCGGACGACGAGATTAAAAGTTTTACCGCTCCCCGCACTCGCTTCATAAGCTAAAAACGGTTCAAACTCCACGCATCACCTCCCGATGACAGAGATAAACATACGGACAGTAGCGACATCGGCTCAAATCCTCACACATCTCCCAGTTCCAGACTCTCTCGGATGCCATAGTTGCCAAAATCTCTCTCAGCTTGGTGATTTTTGCCTCCAAAAACTGTTCGAATTTTAGTTCCCCTTTCCCAAGATCATAATAACCGCATCGCGCCACTTTCCCCAGCTCCCCAGCGAGAAGAGCATAAACACTAAGTTGATAATCAACATCGCTCTCTTTGGGTTCTTTATCAGTGTCAGGATATTTGCCGCTTTTGTAATCGATCACTTCGAGTTCACCGCCATTTTCATCGATACGGTCGATCCTGCCATTGAGTCGTATCCCCTCTACTTCGACACTCACCTCTTTTTCGGTGTAAAGAACCCTCATACCTGAAGCAAATCGTGATGCTTCGCAGGCATAAAACGGATCTAACTTATCAATCCATAGCCGTTTCATATACCGTTCCAGCGAATCATTCGATTTTTTTTCTTCCCATAAGCTATAAAGTGCCTCTTTGATCTGAGCTGCACTGGGATATTGCTCTTGGAGTTTGTACACTCTCTCCAAAGCACTGTGGAGTTCATTACCGATGTCTCTCTCCTCTGAAAGATCACGCGGCAGTTCATGATCACGCAAGTGTTCAATATAGCGATAGTAAAATTGTCTTTTGCAGCTCAAAAAAGTTTTAATACCGCTTGCGGAGAGCGGCTGAGCCGTAAAGTCGTATTCACTCTCATACATTCGAACCTGTCGTTCGTTAAAACATGCTGCAGGAAACAAAACTTCTTCGTATCGGTATACGGATGGAATGCTCTTGATCCCAAGCTGAAGCAAAAACCGTGACGGTACCGATTCAGTATTTTGGACACATCCGATAGCCACCTTTTTAGCTCGGTTAAAGAGGATAGAGTAGTAATGTTTTTGGAGCGATTCACGATCATGTGCGCTGGGTAAACCTGCATATTCTCGTGTTTTAGAATTTAAAAAAAGATCTTTTTCACTCTTATGAGGAACGTATCCTTCATTAAAATCAACGATCACGACCCCATCAAACGCAATACCCCGCGTTTCCAACAATCCCATCACGGTTACCTTGCCGCCCCGGACATCATCAATGCTCCGCTGACGCAAACGGTTCATAAAGATTCGAAACACCGCCCTAAAGTCCATTTGCTCCAACGCATGGGTGAGATGGCTAAAGCGATGTAGTTCGTCTTGGATTATTTCAATCGACTCCGCATCAGAATCTTCCCATAATACAATCAACTCTTCGAGTTGTGAAAACTGGAATTTTTGAGCATAGCGAGCTTTGAACCAATCGATGACATCGCTTTTGATATTTCGGATACGTTCTCGATTTAAGACACTTGCTTCATCCAAAAAGAGGGTTATACTCTCCAACTCACGATACATAGTACTGTTAGAAAATGGCTTCCCCATCGCAAAGTTAAAATTTCCTTCACTATCGAACTCTTTTAACATCTGCGCCGCATCTTCATCAGGGAGAACAACGGCGATTTTCTCCGGTGCAATCCCCCCTTCTACAAATGCCTCCACGGAAGCCTTAATAAATCCGATTTGCGCCAGTCTGATATGAAAGACTTCACACGTGACTGAACGGTTCAGGCTAAGAAGCTGCTCACTTATAATCCGTATCTCACTGAGGGAAAGCCGATATTCCATATCCTCTTTAAGCTCAAACCCCATCTCCTCAAACCGCGCCGTCATTTTGCGGTTATACGCTGTCGTGTTATAGAGCAGAGTCAGTTCCAAATGCTTGGCGCACTCTTGCAGCAAAGCGATCTCATATCGGCTCAAATACCCCTCAACCACAATCGTAATCGAATCAAAATTGCGTAGAAAATCGTGCTGTAAAGTCGCATGTTCAGAGTTAAAAATCCGGTCCGCCCACCCCTCACGAGTGCATATCTCACCGTAGCGTTCACGCAGACGTTTGAGTATCGCAATATGCTCTTCGTATTCACCGTAGACATCGACAGACTGGAGAGTCTCTACTGAGACTTGCTCAGAGGAGAGCTCTTCGAAGAAACGAAACAGGTACTCCGAATTTTGGATAAAACTGAAAAAGTTACGCTCGATGTTGAGTGCCGTAAAACCTGAAAAATCGGATGCCTCGTGCATTGCCAAAAGGCGTAGATCCTCATCCGGTACGATCTTGCCCACAGAGACATAGGCACGTGAAAGAAACTCTCCCATCGTCATAGTATGGGGGAGAAAGCCCTCGCTCCACTGAGCTACCGCTTCACGAACACATCGTGCGGTAGTATAAACGATACATTCTCTATTCATTGTTCAACTTTTCTAATATATTTAATGCGCCCATATCTAACTTCGAAAAAGCAAACCATTTTTTTCCTAAATCTTTTAAACTCGCTCCGATATGATACACTTCCTTTTCATCGATCAATAAAAAGCGATCATGGGATGAATCAAACTTTTTTAGCTCTATCGTTGGATATTGTGTATTGTATTTTTGTAAATCAAGTTCGAGCTGTTTCGTGATATTTTTGGTGTAGATGGTCGCATTTACTTTCATATCTCGTTTGGATAGCAACGTTAAAACACTCTCATCGACATAGTTGTCGATCAGAATGATGCTCTCTTTGGCACTTTTAATGAGATCCGATACAAGCAGATACGCATCGTACACCTGCCCATCATAAAAAATACCTTGTTTCGGTTTAATGGATCTGTCTTCGATGGCATTGAATATCGCCTCAACTTTTTCATCCGTTTTGGATTGTTTTTGCTCCAATGAATCAAGTCTTTGAAATATCAAGGCATTGTTTGAGATAAATTTTCGCATTTCTACAAAAGCATTGATGATATGGATACTCATCTGCACTGCGCTCTGACTTCGTAGTACCGCCGAGAGCATCGCTACTCCCTGTTCTGTAAACACGTAAGGCAAATATTTTCTATGTTTACCTCTACTATTTTCTAAGGTCACAAATTGTGACCTTAAAGATTCTTCATCGTCTAAGGTGCCATTTTGGAACCTTAAAGAATCACTTAAACTTGAGGTCGCAAATTGCGACTTCAAGTTTTGATGCTCTTCTTCACTCAACTGAAACATAAAGTTTTGAGGAAATCGGTCACTATTTCTATTTACGGCTCTATTTAGATTTTTAGTTTCTACCCCATAAAGCTCCGCCAAATCACTATCCAACATCACCTGCATACCGCGAATGGTGTAGATTTTGGTTTTGATCGTTTCGTCGATAGAGGCGGTGACTTTGTTCATCGGTGATTCCTAAAATTTTGCTTCATTGTACCCCGTCGCTCAAAAATGGCGGAAAATATGACAGGATGAAAAATTTTATTTTTTGTCTCTTTTTTCTATAGCTTCAATTGCATCCAATGGCAACCTACTGAATAACTCTTATTATACAAAAATTATGAGAAATTGTGATAGAAGATGGCAAAATGACGAGTCTATAGGATGACGTGAGAAGAACCCTTTGGCCCACTCAGGGCGAACGGGTAAGGGAAATTAAAACTCGAAGGTATTCGGATTACGGGTGTCAGCTTTGAGGTTGTAGTAACGTTGAACACTCCCGACAGACACCTTAGCCATAATGTCCCATCGACCCACTTTTGGGAGATCGACCGGAGCAAAGGTATATTTACCCTCTTCTACGCTCGGATTACTGAGATTCATATCGAACTCTTTTAAATCAGGTCTGGTGAGGATTACCTCTACCTTTGCATCATTGACTGCTTTACCTGATTTATCGCTTACTTTGTATTCAATAATTGAACCTTTCTCAACGATCTGAGGTGTTAAAAAGGCAATCGTGTAATTTTGGTCAAACGCTATCTTTGCATTGATAATATCGTTCGCATTGGCATCATACTGATGATACCCCTGCATCCCGTAATTGGACAATTCTACCGGATTATTGAGTGCGGCCTTGATCGTTACGACACATGCACCGATCACACCGACAATAGAGAGCCCAATGATAATCGGCCATTTTGTTCCGGGATTTTTAAACATTAGAAGAGTCCTCTTTTCTACGCAAATATTTTCCGCGCAAATATTTGAAAATTGCGAAAAGAATGATACCGTAAAATATGACTCTCAAAATATCGATGAAATTTTTACTGCCGCTACCCGCAGATGAACTTAAGGTGACATTGTGATGCGCCGCGATTTGCTCGGCAACATCGCTGTAACCGTTGAACATTGCCACCGAATATTTAGAGACAATTTCCGCACCTTTGGCTCGTTCTGCCAAAATCGGCAAAATTGTTCCACCCCGATTACTGATAAGTTCTGAGGCTTCACCAAAACTGCGCGCAAACATTACGGCACTTACAACCGAACCCATAAAAGTTGCGTTCGGACTTAAAACTTGAGCTTTGTTAAAATATTCGTATAAAGAGACGGGACGCGCCAAAATATCCACTTTTTGCTTGAGCTCGATAAACGTCATAATCACAGCAGGCTCTTTGAGCTCAGTGGAGAGTTGTTTTTCGAAATCAGCAATGCTCTGATTTTCTTCCGTATCACGTACCATAACCAGATAGAGAGACACCCCTGTTTTGGCTTTGAGTTCCGCACCGATGGCATTAATTTGCTCAGAAAACTGAGGATTTTTGACAACATCATCTTTATATAAATATTCAGCATGAAGAGATAGTGAGAATAGAATTGTGAGGGTGAGGGCCGCTAGCCCTCGTGAGAGTAACAAAAGCTACCCTTAACCGACGTAAAGGTGATTTGGTGTTATAACCGCCCACAACGTTACCGCTGCAGAAACCACTAATGCGATTGTGATGAGTTTATCCATGATACTTGCCATATTAAACCCCTTATTTTACATCAACACGATGTGCAGCGTTTTCGGTGCTGAACATCTTGATGTCTTTTTCATTTTCAACTTGGTAATAGTTCGCTGCACTGCCTTGTTGCACACCCAATCCCCATACGGTCAAACCGACGAGGATAGAGAGAAGCAATACAGTTGCGATTAACATACCGGTAATACCGTCCAATGTAAAAATACCACGATTTTCCATTATGACTCTCCTTATTTGCTAAGGCTGGTGACATACGCACCAAGCGCTTTTACTTGAGCTTCAGTCAAATTGTTGAATGCAGGCATTGCACCGATAGCACCTTTTTTACCATGTTTAAGAACATTGGCAACCAAAGTTGGATTGAACTCAGCAATGCTTGGTCCAACCATATCGACACCTTTACCATCAGCTCCGTGACAAGCAGCACATGTACCGGCAAATACGTCAGCACCTTCTGTGCCTTTCATTCCGCCAGCAACATATTTAGCTACCGCATCGATCTCTGCATCGGTAACCAAAGCGCCAGTATTGGCATTCATCAAACCATTACGATCCGGCATAGGCATTTCCATACCGAGAAGTTGGTTGTTTGAACCTTTGTTGATAACGTCTTTAATCGTTTTTTCTTCCAAACGTGCATTCAAGTTCGCCGCTTTACCGTCGATACCGTCTGCTTGAAGACCGTGACACGGTGCGCATTGTACGATGAAGATTGATCCACCCATCTCTTTGAGTGTCTCTTCATCCATATTAGCATGTTCCGCTTCGAATTTTGCATCGTGCGCCGCTACAGCTTCATTGTATTCACCGATTTGTGAATACGCATTAACCGGATATCCCGCAAGGAAATACCAGATTGCCCAAATAGTGAGACCCAAGAAAATAACCGCCCATCCAAAAGGAAGTTCGTTTTTATATTCTCCGATTCCGTCCCAGTTTTCATCCGCAAGTTTACCACTCGCTTTATCAAACTGCATTTGTCGAACATATTTGGTAACTACAAATGATGTTACGATAACGAGTACAACTGCGCCTAATACGGCGAGTTTATTAACCCAGTCACCTTCTCCACCCATACCGCCGGCCATTCCGACAGCGACATAGGTGAAGCCAAGCATTGCAATTACAACTATGATAGCAGCAAGTACTGTCTTATTCATTTATGCCTCCTACTTTTTTATCATCGTTTTTTGAGATTTCTTCAATCGGCTGATCAGTAATCTCGTCATGGAGCGCGATATTGCCGTACTTTTCATAATCGCGCTTCCCTTTCCATTGCGAACTGTAGAGATGATAAATGTACGAGTACAACACCACCACTAAAAACGCAACGAAGAAAAAGTAAGCATACGCTTGAATCGTACCTATATCCACGCTATCATCCTTATTTTAAACTGTTAAGATACGCGATCATCGCTACGATTTCAGGGATTTGACCCGCTGCTACCGCATCTTTAACGTCTTGGTCTTTCATATCAGCTGCAATCACTTTAGCTTCTTCGAGTGCCGCTGTTTTTGCTTCATCCAAAGTTGCTGCCAATGCTACAGTAGCTTTTGTGCCATCTGCCATTGGGATTTCAGCGTTATAAGGTGTATTGAACACTTTGTTAACGGTTACTTGTTCTGCATACGCAGTATCAATATCCGCAGTGTTTTTAAACATCCAGCGATATGCCGGCATGATAGAACCCGGAACAACTGCCGCAGGATCTTTCATGTGATTTTCGTGCCAGTCTGTTGTACGGTAGTTACCTACACGCATCAAGTCCGGACCAGTACGTTTTGAGCCCCAAAGGAATGGACGATCATACGCATATTCACCGCTCAAGCTGTAGTGACCGTAACGGTCAGTTTCAGATTTAAACGGACGAATCAATTGAGAGTGACATCCCATACAGTTGTTTTTAATATAAACATGACGACCAGCAAGTTCCAACGTGCTGTAAGGTTTAGTCCCTACAACAGGCTGAGATGCTTGCGCAAAGTTTGGCAAAATCTCGATAAGACCTGCAAACGCGATTGTTAAGAACACCGCTACCGCGAAAAAGAACGGGTGTTTTTCTAACCAGTGAAACATTTTTCCCCTCCTTATTAAGCGCCCATAGGCGATGCGTTTTGAAGTTCACTCTCTTCAACACGGCGAGAGCTTGTCATTGTTTTGTACATATTATACGCGAACAAGAACATACCTACGAGGTACAAAGTACCACCAACAGCACGGATAGTATAGTATGGGTGCAATACCGTTACAGTATCGATAAATGAGTAAGCCAAGTTACCGAATTCATCGTGCGCACGCCACATCATACCTTGAGTAATACCTGCAATCCACATAGAGGTGAAATACAAAACAACCCCAAGAGTTTGAACCCAGAATTGAGTATTCATCAACGATTTAGAATAAATCTCACGCTTGAATACACGTGGAGCCATATGGAAAAGTGCCGCCATAATCATGAACGCAACCCAACCAAGTGTACCATCATGTACGTGACCAACGATCCAGTCTGTAAAGTGAGCCAAAGCATTAACTGATTTGATCGCTTGAATAGGACCTTCAAGTGTAGAGAACATATAGAATGTAGACGCAAGGATCATAAATTTGATCAATGGGCTAGATGCTACTTGCTGCCATTCACCCTTCATCGTAAGGAGCATATTGATCGCAGAACCCCATGATGGGAGAATCAATACAACTGAGAACACAGAACCCATGGTTTGCATCCAATCCGGTACGGTAGAATAGATCAAGTGGTGTCCGCCTGCCCAAAGGTAAACAAACATCAATCCCCAGAAAGCAAGCAATGAAAGTTTATAAGAATAAACCGCTTGACCTGATTCTTTTGGAAGGAAGTAATAGATCATTGCAACGATAGGTACAGTAAATCCGAACGCAACCGCGTTGTGTCCATACCACCATTGTACCAACGCATCATTTGTACCTGAGTACATTGAAACAGAGTGATACCAGTTGCCGATTCCGCCAGATGCGAAATACGTTGGAATTTCCATGTTGTTGAAAAGATACAACATAGCGATTCCGAGGAATGTTGCAATGTAATACCAAATAGAGATATAAAGTGATTTTTCACGACGGATACCGATCAAACCAAAAATTGACATACCCCAAATAACCCATACCACGACAACCGCGATATCAATCGGCCATTCAAAATCTGCATACTCTTTACCGGTTGAAATACCAAGTAATAATGTACCGACTACTGCAACAACAACCAATAAATAGATGAAGAAATGCAATTTAGCAAGTACCATCAAAAACTTTGATTCAGCCATAGATACTTTTAGAACACGTTGTCCTACATAGTACCAAGTAGCCCAGATACCGCTAAGGGTAAAACCAAAGATAACTGAGTCAGTATGCAACGGACGAAGACGACTAAAGTTGGTATACTCAGCCAATCCCTCTCCCGCCATCAAATTCACACCCGGAAACGCCATTTGCCACGCTAAAATAACGCCGACAAGCATCCCGACAATACCGAGAACAACAGTTGTAAGCATAAACCACTTTGCAACCGTGTAATCATACTCCAATGGACGATTCTCCATTTACGACCTCCTTAAAGATTCAAAGCATAAGAGCCTATTAGGGCACCTCTAAGAGTTGAAGTTCCAACTTTTAGAGATGCCCTTAACACTTTTGTAACAAAAGTAGGCTATTAGACGCTCTAATGATAGCAATCAGAGTATTTGAAGAATCTTAAATTATTAAATATTTTTCACAGTATTGGAACTTAACAATAAATTTAAGTTTATTTACAGAATTAGGGGTAGAAAAGTAACACTTTGAGGTTTTATTACCGTCATATCAGGAGATTTTATCCCCTGATCTCCAGTTAACGTTGAAGAAGTTGAAGAAATTCGCTGAAAATGTAACGGCTCTCTTTAGGTCCCGGACTTGATTCAGGGTGGTGTTGTACCGAGAAAACATGACCGCTATTATAGCGTAGCCCTTCGATGGTATTATCGAATAAATTTACATGGGTAACTGTCGCGATTTCACGGACAGACTCGGGTACATTATAGTTATGGTTTTGAGCCGTAATCTCTACCATCCCGGTTTGAAGGTTTTTGACCGGATGATTTCCACCGTGATGACCGAATTTCAGTTTATGGGTATCGTATCCATGTGCAATACTGAGGAGTTGATGCCCCAAACAGATTCCAAACAATGGGATTTTGCGCTCAATCAGTTTTTTAATCTCTTCTTGTTCACGCTTCAATACCAATGGATCTCCCGGACCGTTCGATAGGAATACACCGTCGATCTCTTTTGCGTCATAACGTCCAATCAATTCATCCGCACTAAAGGTGTTCGGCAATACTTCTACTTCCAATCCCGCTTCAGTGAGTTCATTAAGGATATTGCGTTTAACCCCAAAATCGATTGCAGCAATACGTGCTTTAGCAGCAGGAGCCTCATTATAACGGAAGTTAAACGGATCATAAATGCCGTTGCGATGAGTATAGGCGGTTTTCGTACTCACTTCTTCGATGTAATTGATCTCTTCGATTCGAGGTGAACTCTCTAACATTTTTTTGAGTTCATCTTTATCCGAAACCTTCGTCGAGGCGATCATCATCATCGCCCCTTCGCTACGGAGCATTTTAGTGATATAGCGGGTATCGATATCCGTTATCCCGATAATCCCGTGTTTTTCCAAAAAGGTATGCAATGCTTCCTCTGCACGAAACGAAGAATAATCGCGTTGGTATTGACGAACAATAATCCCTTTACAGTGAGCACGAGAACTTTCCATGTCTTCACTGTTAACTCCCACATTCCCGATTTCTGGCATGGTAAAGGTAACAAACTGACCTGCATACGAAGGGTCAGTGATAATCTCTTGGTATCCGCTCATCGACGTATTGAAAACGATTTCCCCGACAGCAGTAGTGTCTGCACCAAAACTTTTGGCACTGAGATAGGTGCCGTTTTCGAGATAAATCCAAACATCACGCATTATGCCATCCCCCGTCTAACCAATTCATCTTTATAAAGTTTTTCATACACGATCTCGTATTCATCCGTACCCGGGATCAAATTGCGTTTGTAACTTTTGATTTTTTCATAAACAGCCGATTCAATTTCGCTGGAGTCGGCGATTGATCCGGTGATTGCATCGAAAATAATATTTTTAATACGGTTTTCACTCACATCGTAATTAATCAAATCTTCTTCGTAGAGTACATCGAGAATCTGGTGAGCAATATCCGAATAACGATCTTCATACGACAAGACAACACCAAATTCAGGTGCCAATTTCTTTTTGATCATAAAAAAGAGTTGTCGCTCATCGGCGAGATAGAAATCGATCTGCTCTTCATTGGCATTGACGATCTCTTTTACTTTTTCTTCTAAAGCCATCTCTTTTTTAATGTTAGTGCTCAAGATGGTCTCGGCCTCTTTGGCGGTAGTCTCAAGCCCTTTGGTCATGGTAACCAAACCGCTGCGGCTAAGATCGACAGCGATTCGCGTCGCGATATGGGGTACGTGTGTCAGTGAAACCTTCATTGCCAGCCCTGAGTGAAATTTTTTGCATTTTACCCTAAAATACCTCTCAAATCGCTTAGAGGAAATGGAGGATTATTTAGGTGGTTGAGGTAGTTTTCGCATTTTGTCCGTAATTTCCGACCCTTTTTTCGGGTTCATTTTGCCTAAAATCTGTCCGACAACTTTAGAGTTAAGGGTAATCAATATTTCTGATGCCTCTGAAGAGGGCATCTCGGAGAGGATTTGCGCTGCAGCTGCCGGCTTCATTTTTAAAAATGCTTGAGAGACTTTATCCGATTTGAGTTGTTTCATTTCGTCTAAAACTTTTTTATTTTCCTCTACCATTTTTTTAATTGATGCTTCTTTGGCTTTGATCTCGGCCAATTTTTGATCGACTTTGGTATCTTTGCCTTGTACCATCGCCTCTTTTTTACGGAGAAGCTCCTCGGTTGCACGTTTAAGGGAATCAAGTGATTGCTTCTGTTCATCAATACGTTCAAGTTCTACCAATAACTCGTTTTTGCGATCTTCAAAAATCTTCGTACATTCATACGATTTCGTTGCCGGTGCACCCAAAAGCAATGTCATACTGAAAAGCGTTATTCCCCATATTATTTTCATAAAATCTCTCTTTTATAGGTCATTGTCCCAATCTCATCAAGCATTTTAGCCTCTTGATCTTTAAGAAGTTTGAGTTGTCCATTCATCTCTTGAACTTCCAAATATTTAAATTTTTCAAAATCGACCATAGCCTCTTTAAAACGATCTCTCATTTGTATTTGGCGTTGCTGTGCTGTTTGCAATGTTTGCTGAGCTTCTTCAATACTTTGATGTTGCGCATGAATCATAGCCGTTGCTTGGGTGAATTCTCCTACGGAGCCTTTTGTAGGCAATGTCATGAGCGAAAGCTCTTCGTAGGCTCGATTAAGTTTGTCTGAGGCAGAAGAGAGTGCGTTATTCGCACCGATAAGAGCACGTTCGGCATTATCAAGACTCTTCTTTTTGAGTTTGACTAAAGGCGCATAACGCGACTTGCCCATACGTGCTCCTTGAAGTATTACAATGTAATGGTGTCGTTTCGATCCGGTGACGTAGAAATCATACCGATTTTAGTTTGAGTCAGTTCTTCAATGGCACGAAGATATTCCTGAGCCGTTGAGGGAAGGTCTTCAAATCGGCGAACCCCTTCGGTTTTATCCCATCCGGCAAACGTTTTATAGACGGGTTTCACATTCTCCAAATCAAGCGGCATATAATCGATCACTTCACCGTTGATTTCATACGCAACACACACTTGAACTTCATCGAAACCGTCCAATACGTCGAGTTTCATAATAGAGAGGTCATCGCATCCGTTCAAACGACTCGCATAGCGACACGCTACGGCGTCAAACCATCCACAACGGCGAGGACGTCCGGTCGTTGTTCCGAATTCATGCCCCGCTTTGCGCAAACGTTCACCGATTTCTCCGTGATCTTCACTCGGGAAAGGGCCGTTTCCGACACGGGTACAATACGCTTTAACGATTCCCGTAACTTTACCGATGTCTTTTGGATTCACCCCAAGACCGGTACACGCTCCGGCTGAAATCGTCGATGAACTGGTGACATACGGATAAGTTCCATGATCGATATCGAGCATCGTCCCCTGCGCACCCTCTAGGAGAATTTTTTTATCCTCATCCATGAGTTTCCACGCCATTTGGGTTGTGTTTGCCAAAAATGGAACCAATGCCTCTGCAAATGTCGTAAGCTCTACCGTCAATTCTTCTTTGCTCGGCAATGCAATTTCCAATGCTTGAAAAATTGCACTATTTTGTTCAAAATATTCCATTACGCGGTTCGTAAGAGTTGCAACATCGCGAAGCTCTCCGAGGCGGAATCCCGCACGAGCGATTTTTTCGCTGTACGCAGGTCCGATACCGCGACCTGTCGTACCGATCGCTTTTTCACCGCGAAGTTTCTCTTTCGCTTGATCGATCAACGTGTGAAACGTCAAAATCATATGCGCCGATTCAGAGACAAACAATCGTCCAAGCAAATTATCAAATTGTTTCATCTCTTTGATCAATGCTTCGGGAGAGACAACGACACCGTTACCGATGATGTTGATCGCTTTCGGGTTCAAAATCCCTGACGGGATCAAGTGAAGGGCGTGCGTTTTACCATCAACGACGATCGTATGACCGGCATTATGTCCCCCTTGATAACGGGCAACACAATCGTATTTTTGCGCGAGCAAATCAACAATTTTCCCTTTTCCTTCGTCACCCCACTGGATACCGACTATTAAATCTGCTTTCATAAACAATCCTACTTTTAGTTATTGGTGTAATGCGTCAATCAACGCATCAGTATAAATGGCGAATCCGACGGAAACCGTCTCGTCGCTTTTGTAGCGTCCGCCCATAGCGTACATTTCATTTCCTTCGATCACGCGGAAAAAAAGCTCGTCATAATAGAGCATTTTAGCGTAATAAAGGGGAGCGATAACTACATTAGGATATTCCAGCCCCTCACACAGCTCTTTGATTTTCAGGAGTTCCGGTTTGATCGCATCGGGTACGATTGCCGCAACTGCATCGATCTCATCGGCATGCTGCATGTAGACCAATCGAGTCAACCAGTCTATTTTGAGAGATAGAAATTTTTCGATGTTTACATGACGGAAATCGTCCAACGTCAGATCCAACATCTCGCTGAGAATTCTAGGAATATTGATATTGGATATTTGCAATAACGGCGAAAATTCCAAAACATTGAGAATCCGTGTCGCTTGGGTGAGCGCTACCGAAAGGTTCGGCTCATCGATAATCTCAACCCCGATTTGATACTGCTCATCCGCAGGGTAACGGTAAACCGGCTGGATATAGAACCATTTTTTGTGTTCCGTATTGCCGCCGAGACGTTTGTTAAGTATACGTACCACATCGATCGTCGAATCGGCACGAAGGCTGATCGGATGGTTTTCACTGTCGTTCACACGGATAAGCTCACGCTGATCGCAGACACTCATGTGCTGGTGGTACGAAAAGAGCGGTGTTAATATCTCTTCAAATCCGGCATCGCTCAACAGGGTGCTTGCTTTGGTTTCTATGATTCGCTTGGTCTTCGCCGTTCCGGCAAAGTAGAGCTTGGACCCTTCAGGAATTTCGTGTTCAAATACCATAATATCAGAGTCCAAAATAGACGGTGTTAAACACGCGGTTCGCGGTTCCGTCATATGTACGTCGGCCCATTGCAGCAAGAGAAAGTTCCACCGCGTTAACTGCCCAACACGCTTCGTATGGGGCAATGAGGCCCATATGGTTGATACGGAATATCGAATCTTTGATGTGATCTTGTCCACCGGCCACATTCACATCGAATTGTTTTAAGGTTGAGCGGATTTTTTTCGCTTCAGCGTCCCCTACCGTTGTCATCGAATCGGCAGGATTGGTTGGGTAGATAGAGAGGCCGATCGCACCCATCGCTTCGCGGGTTGCATATGCCCGACGCGCCGTATCGGCGTACAACTTATCGAGTCCACCTTCAGCTTTGATACGATTCAAAATAGACTCTAACCCGATCGTAATGGTCGTTGCCGCTGTCCATGCCGTCGTGTTTTTACGCTGATTTTTGATCTCGGTGGCGAGGTTAAAGTAATACCCTTTGCCGCTTCCGATTTTTTCAATCGCCGCGTTAGAAAGCCCCATAATCGCAAGTCCCGGAGGGAGCATCAACGCTTTTTGGCTCCCTGAGATCAGACAGTCGATATTAGTGACGTCGATTTTCTCCACGCCCACCGCCGTGATACCATCTGCAATCACCATGATGGATGGGTTGTGTGCTTTAACCGCCGCTGCAATTTCTTCAACACTGTGGCGCAATCCGCCCGCACTTTCACAAATTTGAATCGCAATCGCATCGACATCAGGGTTAGCGTTCAATGCCGCTTGAACTTCCTCAACACTGGCAGGAGTATCCCATTCGTGCTTGATTTCGACATTCGCAATCCCGTGAGCTAGCGCAATCTTGCCGAAACGCTCACCGAATTTTCCCGAATTGATTGAGAGGAGTTTGGAATGGGCGAGATTGATGACTGCCCCTTCCATAGCTCCGGTTCCTGAGGATGCCAACATCAACACCTCATCCATCCCAAGGAGTTCAAACAACAATGTGCGGGTTCGCTCAAATATCGCTTCGAACTCAGGGGTACGGTGATGAAGCGTCTCGCCTGCCATCGCGACACGAACAGACTCAGGTACGGGGGTAGGACCGGGGGTAAAAAGTAACATTCAAAAATTCCTTGAGGGAAATGGTCATAAATCCGCGCATTTTATCCTAGTTGAGGTTAGGGGAGGTTTAAGGGGTGAGGCTATGGTACAATTGCATCAAAAAAAGAGCTTATTTAATGACGTTATTTGATGCATTGATTCTTGGCGCGCTGGAGGGAGTCACCGAATTTCTCCCGATCTCTTCAACAGGACATCTTATCCTCGCTTCACAATTGTTGGGATTGGAGCAAACCAATGCCCATAAAGCCTTCGAGGTTTCCATCCAACTCGGAAGTATCCTCGCCGTCTTATTTTTATACGCCAAAAGACTCCTCCAGGATAAAACACTGTGGCTGAAAATCGGTGTCGCTTTTTTACCGGCAGGTGCTTTGGGATTTTTGTTTTACAAACAGATTAAAGCCCTTTTCGGAGTAGAAACAGTGAGTATTATGCTCATCGCTGGAGGGATAGTATTCTTAGCTTTCGAGTATCTTCGCCGTGACAAACCCATCGATTCAGGAAAAGATATCACTGAACTGAACTTCAAAGAAGCCTTTACCATCGGCGTATTTCAAAGTCTCTCTATGATCCCCGGAACCAGCCGCTCCGGTGCGACCCTTATCGGCGGATTGATTATGGGGCTCAGTCGTAAAAGTGCCGCAGAATTTTCGTTTCTCCTCGCCATTCCGACGATGATCATCGCTACCGCCTACGATCTCATCAAGCACCGCAATGAAATGGTAGTGGATGATTATTTTATGCTCTCCATTGCGTTTATAACGGCGTTTGTATTTGCCCTCGCAACGGTCAAACTTTTTGTCGCCTTCGTCAGCCGCCAC